>CAIOIJ010000063.1 GCA_903858325.1 uncultured Actinomycetes bacterium | reverse complement strand
TGCAAAGAAAGCCGCAGTTCTTTCATCGATTCGAATATGTAATGCAATCAATCCTTTTTCTTCAGCGGCATAAAGAGCTAAGGAGAGTGGCGCGTTGCGCGAACCTGGAGATATAACTGCATCAGTGATTCCGGCTTCAATTATTTGGCGGACAATGACTTGAGCGAGCTGAGTTGATGTATTCACGCCAAGAGCTCCGCAGTCTTCATTACGCGATTCTTCCACCATTCAAAGCGTTCAGGTGCCACTTCCAAAGCGTTAAAGTCGGGCTCAAAATCACTTATCGCAATTTCGCCATTCGTAATCGCTAAATCGGCAACATTTGCATTGAGTAATGAACCAGTTCCAAGTCCGCAATCAAAATTCATTTCAGGAAAAGATGCAGCCAGGAGTAATCCGTAATTTATTCCGACAGCACTTTCTAGCGCACTAGAAACAACTACTGGAAGTTTGTGGTGCTGTGCCAATTTGTGCGCTCGAGCAATTCCACCAAGTGGTTGAACTTTGAGCATCAAAATATCAACCGCACCGCGAAGATCTACTTCGAAAGGGTCGGATGCTTTTCGCAAAACTTCATCGCCAGCAATTGGAATATCTAACTGTAATTTTTCTTTTAGCTCTCGTAGCTCTTCTATCGTCGCACAAGGCTGCTCCACATATTCAAGTGGACCAATATTTTCATAGATTGCTCGTAAATTTAGAACTGCAGTTGCAACATCCCAATTGCCATTGACATCGATACGTAACCTGGCGTGAGGGCGTAGCGCTTTTACTTTCGCAAGACGAGCAATATCTTGCGCAAGGTTTTCGCCAACTTTTACTTTAAAGGTTTGCACGCCAGGGAAAGAGCTAACAATTCTTTCAATATCCGAAGGCTTATCGAGAGCAGGGATTGTGCCGTTGACGCTTACAGAATTGCGATAAATCTGTGGGCGAGGTTGTGTTGCCGCCTCAATAGCGGATGACAACCATGGTGCGCATTCTTCATAACCGTACTCAAGAAATGGTGAAAATTCTCCCCAGCCATATTCGCCTTTCAAGATTGCAATTTCACGGATATTTATTCCGCGAAAATTAGTCTTGGTCGGAAGCGCGACTACGCGCAGCGTGGAGAAGAGTTCTTGCAACATTTATTAGGGACGCTTTGGAAATTTCTTGAAATCAGGTTCGCGACGCTCTTTGTAAGCATCGCGTCCTTCTTGTCCTTCTTCTGTCATATAGAAGAGAAGCGTTGCATCACCAGCAAGTTGTTGCACGCCAGCAAGTCCATCATCGGCGGCATTCAAACTTGCTTTGAGTAAACGCAGTGCCATCGGAGAATTACGTAACATTTCGCGGCACCAAGAAACTGTCTCGGCTTCAAGATCTGCAACAGGTACAACAGTATTGACGAGACCCATTGCGAGCGCCTCTTTGGCATCGTAAGAACGCGTCATAAACCAAATTTCGCGCGCCTTCTTCTGTCCAACAGATGCAGCAAGTAATCCAGAACCATAACCACCATCGAATGAACCAACCATTGGACCCGTTTGTCCAAAGAGAGCATTGTCAGCAGCAATTGTTAGATCGCAGACGACATGTAATACATGTCCCCCGCCAATTGCCCACCCTGCAACCATTGCAACAACTGGCTTAGGTGTTCGACGAATTTGTACTTGTAAATCTAAAACATTGAGTCGACCGATTCCTTTTTTAGCAAGTGAATCATCACCAAGATATCCATCATCACCGCGGACACTAATGTCACCGCCAGAGCAGAATGCTTCTGTTCCTTCACCTGTCAAAATAATGACGCCAACCTCTTCGTTATCGCGAGCGAGTGAAAAGGCAGATTGCAATTCAATAATTGTTTGTGGTCTAAATGCATTACGAACTGAAGGTCGATTGATTGTTATTTTCGCAATTCCATCACCGATTTCATATTTCACATCGGTGAAAGCATGCGCCCCTGGTGCGCTAATCCATTTAGGAATCTCACGGCTGCCAAAATCACGCTTGATCGGTCTGCTCACATTTCCTCCATCTTCGTTGCTAGCGATAGCCTACGACGGCAATGGATATGAAGTCACAACGAGAATTGAGCCTCGTAGGCTCCGAACTCCCGCTTGCCGAAATTATGAGCAAAATCGCTGCGGCGCTATCGGGTAGCGGGCCAGCATTGGCATTTGGATCAGTTCAATCCACTGTCGCGCCAGAATCAATTGCAATTGTTGTTGCCACAACTGGAAGCACGGGAATTTCAAAAGAAGTCGCCCTAACGTCGCATGCGGTAATTGCTTCCGCACGCGCATCGCATAAATTTCTTGGAGCGAAGATCGGTCAACGTTGGTCACTCTTGCTTCCACTTACACATATTGCAGCGGTCAATGTTTTAGTCCGCTCTCTTGAATTACAGAGCGAGCCATTGGATTTGAGAAATTTTCAGGGTGAATATCCGACTGCTGACTACACAGCAATTGTTCCCACGCAGCTCTACCGCGCGCTTCACGGCGATGAAAGATTATTGCGCCATTTGCAGTCTGCAAAAGCGGTACTTGTAGGAGGAGCGCACTTACCTCAGCACATCAGAGAGCAAGCAGTTGCGCACAGAATCAACATTGTTACTACTTATGGAATGAGCGAAACTTCTGGTGGATGTGTTTATAACGGCCAACCGTTAGAAGGAGTTGGAATTGAAATAGATGAAAACTCCTTGGTAAAAGTCAGTGGACAAATCCTTGCATCAACTTATTTGAATTCGCAGAGCGATTGGCAAAGTACATTTGATGGAACTTGGTTTACAACTCACGATATAGGCGAATTTACCAATGGCTTTCTCCAAATTCTTGGAAGATCTGATGAAATAATAATTAGCGGAGGAGAAAATGTTTCCCTCGGCGCAATTGATGAACTCTTATCGCTTCATTTTCCTGAATGTGAATCTGCTGCCTTTGCAGTAGAAGATCCCGAATGGGGCCACGCACTTCACCTTGCAATTGTCGGAGAGTTTGAGAGTTCTAAAATATTGACCTTCTTGGAAAATACTCTTGGGGTTTCGGCTAAACCTAAAAAAATATATTCAGTTTCGGCAATTCCTCGCATTGGAATTGGCAAGATAGATCGCAAAGCTCTCATAGAATTACTTCACAATGAATAAATGGATACTTGGTGCACGCCCGCGCACTTTGCCAGCAGCAATTGCGCCAGTCTTGGTAGCAACCGCACTTGCCGCAGAGAGTCGAAATCTCTCACATGCAGGCTTGGCACTTTTAGTGAGTGTGAGTCTGCAAGTAGGTGTGAACTTTGCAAATGATTATTCCGATGGAATTCGCGGCACTGATGCTGACCGTGTTGGACCAACGCGACTTACAGCGAGTGGGCTTGCAACGCCTCGAGCGGTAAAGATTGCTGCATACCTTTCATTTTTCGTTGGAGCACTTGCTGGGCTTTCACTTGCCGCGCTAACTTCATGGTGGCTCGTTGTGATTGGTGGTGTAGCAATTCTTGCTGCATGGGGTTACACAGGTGGCAAGAATCCATATGGTTATAGTGGCTTTGGTGAAATTTCAGTTTTTATATTTTTCGGTCTAGTTGCAACAATGGGAACGTATTACGTACAAGTTGAACGCCTAACTTTTCAAAGTCTTTTAGCCTCGCTCCCAATTGGCGCACTCGCTTGTGCAATTTTGGCGGTGAATAATCTTCGAGATCGTGAAAAAGATTTCCTTGTAGGCAAACGCACTCTTGCCGTTCGACTCGGCGATCGCAATGCCCGTTATTTCTTTGTACTGCTTATTATTTGCGCCCACCTTGCCGCAATCGCGACAATCTTTCCGTGGGGTGCTTGCACTCTCATTCTTGCCCCAATAAGTATTGGTCTCTCTCGCAAAATTCTAGGTGGAGCACAGGGTAAAGATTTGATTCCATTGTTAGGCGCTACAGGAAAATTACAATTGCTCTTTGCCGCAGTTTTTTCCATCACTCTCATACTTGGATAAAAGGGTTAGACTGATCTCATGATTCGCGTCCTCTTACCAATACTCCTTGTTGGATTTTCTATCTACACTCTTGTTGATTGCGCACGCACTGATGAATCTCAAGTTCGTAATCTTCCAAAGTGGGGATGGATTCTAATTATTATTCTTATTGGAACGCTTGGCCCAATTGCATATTGGATTGCGGGACGCCCAAAGCGCCCGGGCAGTGGTGGTGGCCCAAAGCGTCGAATCTTGCCACCAGATGATGATCCAGATTTCTTGCGTAAGATCTAATTTATAAACCTGAGTAAGTGTGCTTTCCAGTTCCATAAATATTTACATATATGTAATTGAATAAGAATGTAGATCCTGCAAAGAGACATAACCATGCAGCTCTGCGTCCACGCCAACCAATAGTTACACGTGCATGTAGGTATGCGGCATATGCAACCCAAGTAATAAATGCCCACGTCTCTTTTGGATCCCAACCCCAATATCGACCCCACGCACTTTCAGCCCAAATGGCTCCCGCAATTACTGCAAAGGTCCACAATGGAAAAACAAATGCCACTAATCGATATGAAAGTTGATCTAGAACTTCAAGAGATGGAAGTCGTTGTGCCCACACTGTGCGCGGACCTTTGCTCTCCATTGAATCTAAATAGAGGTATGCAGCGGCAATAACATTTGCCAAGAGAAAAACTCCGCCAGAAATAATGGCAGCAGAAACGTGAATCACTAACCATGTAGATTTTAGGGCTGGCACAAGTGGCGCACTTGGACGGTAAAGAACGGCAACAGCAGTACCTAATGTGAGAAGCACTGCAATAGAAACTAATAGACCAAGCCAACGTAAATCATATTTTCGAAGTGCGCCTAAATAAGCACCGGTAAATGCCAAAGCACCAGTGATTGAAAATTCGTACATATTTCCCCACGGCACACGGTGTGCAGATATTCCGCGAGCAATAACTCCGGCGAATAATAAAATGAATCCCAGAATCATCATGGCAGTTGCAATTCGTGCAGCTTTTTCGGTGCGGGTGTAATCCAAAGTTTTAGTGATGAGATTTCCATCGGTTGAATCTGATGATTGAGGTGCGCGCACAGCCCAAGCAGTTTCATAAGCATGCGCAAAGAATGAAAGTGTGTAAACCGCCATTGCAGAGTAAATAAAATAGTTAGAGATGTAGGCCCAAGTTTGTGACATTATTTCTCTCCCTTTAGCAATGTAACTAATTTTGCAATTTCAACTTCAAGTCCGGGTGCTGCATTCTTAGCTAAACCAGCAACTTCAACTTCCCCAGATTCTTTTATTCGAATCCAGATTCGTCGTCTTCTTGTAAAGAGAGAAGCGAGCAGGCCAAGGATGGCAACAATACCTCCCAAGAGTGCGTAATTCTTTCCGGGATCTCGGACCACTTGCAGATTCACCCAAGGAACAAAACCTTCAAAAGTAATTGATCCCCCATCATAAGAAAAACTCTCACCAGGTTTGAGTGACTCAAGTCCTATGCGTTCCATCTTTGAAGTATCGATTCGGTAGACAGATTGTGGGATGCCAGAATTCAAGCCCAAATCTCCGCGCCAAATTGAGAAAAGCATTTTTGGGTCAAGCGCTTCTGGGAAAACGCTAATTCCACCACGAACTGCGTCGCGTGCTTGTGTTGGTAAAAAAGTTGCGACAAAACCAATTTGTGGATCTGCATCCGGAACTTTAATTGCACCAATAGAACGCAAGTTGCCATCTTGTGGCAAAAATGGAATCGGACCCTGCAATGCAACATTTCCATCGCTATCTCGTACTGTCACTATTGGTGAATAACCATTTGCTTGTAGGTACACATTGGTGCTGCCAAATGAGAGCGGACTATTTACTTTCACTACCTTTTTTACTGGCGGTTCCCCTGGCTTCTCAACGACTGAAAGATTGAGTGTGTAATCCTCTGGCGCATTAGTGAGCGTGTTGTATTTAGCTACAAATTTGTCAACGGTAATTACAAATGGTGGCAAGTCTTTCTCTGACAATAATTTTCCGAAAGTAAGCGAATCGTACGTCGTTGGTACATTGATAAAGCGTTCTCCAACATTGACGATTGCCTCACCGCGCATACCAAAGAGCGAGCCGATTCCAACTCCGACTAAAATCAAAATAAGTGAGAGATGAAAAAAGAGATTACCCGTTTCGCGAGTAAAACCTTTTTCAGCAGAGAGTGAATTACCCTCAGTTCGAATTCTAAATCGCGCGGATTTCAACGCGCTTTGCGCAATATCAATCTCATTACCTTTTGATTTCCACGAAGAATAAAACTCCATTCGATCCAGGTTTCTCGGAGTCTTAGGAGGTAAAGCTCGTGAAGCGTGAAAATGTTCCAAAGATCTAGGGAGAACGCAGCCAATTAGTGAAATAAATAGCAAGATATAAATTGAGCTAAACCATGGAGAACCGTAGACATCAAAAAGTGAAAATTTGTCCATCCACTGTGCAAGCGTTGGAGAATTAGAAAAATACTCAGCTACTTTCATAGGGTTTTGATCGCGTTGAGGTATCAAAGATCCTGGGATTGCAGCGACACCCAACATAAGTAAAAGAATGAGCGCTGTTCGCATGCTTGTAAGTTGTCGCCAGCCATACCTAAATAGACCAACTGCACCGAGTTCGGGGAGTTCAATTTCTTGTGACATCAAATCACCGGTACAAAATCGCTAATGAGTGATCGAAGGGAGTTCATAACTTCACTCCATAAACCCAAGACTTGCAGTAAGCCAATAATTATCAGGAATATTCCACCAATAATTGTTATGACATTTCCGCGGCGCACCAATAGTTTGCGTAACTTTTCCGACTTATCTAAGAACAAGCCCGATGCAATAAAGGGAAGCCCAAGTCCTAAGCAATAACCAAATGAAAGAATGGCGCCGCGCACAGCGCTAGATTCTTGAAATGCAAGCGTTTGAACTGTTGCAAGTGCTGGGCCAATGCAAGGAGTCCAGCCGATACCAAAGAGAAATCCAAGTAGTGGGGCTCCCAATAATCCACCTGTTGTATTCATCTTTGGGCGAAGTGTTGGAGACATTGGAAAAGCGCCAAGAAAAATAACTCCTAGCGCGATGGTAAATATTCCTAAAATTCGGGTAATTCCAACTTCATGAACTGCAAGAGTTGAACCAATTCCACCGAAGAGCACGCCGTAAGAAATAAATACAAAAGAGAAGCCAAGAACAAAAAGAAGTGAACCCAATAAAACTTTGCCGCGACTCTTAGAAAAACCAGCAGCGAAAGATAAGTAGCCAGGAACTAATGGAAGAACACATGGTGAGAGAAAAGAGATAAGACCTGCAAGAAATGCAATCGGAAATGCTGCAAGTAAAAAGCCATCTAGTAATTGAGCAACAATAAAATCTTTCATTCTGCGCTCACTTTCTCGATCAAGGAAGAGAGTGTCGCAACTGTAATCGCACCAGAAATACGACCAGCTACCTTTCCATTTTTATCAAGAACTACAGTTGAGGGAATTGCATTGGCAGGTAAGGAGTTTCGAAAGCCAATGAGCACCGAGTCGTCAATAAGAGTTGGATAAGGAAGCGCAAATTTTCTATTGAAGGCCTCGGCACTTGCTGGATTATCACGAGTCAAAATTCCAATAAAGGATACTTCTGGATATTTCTTAGAAAGTGCGGCAAGCGTTGGTGCTTCGGCGCGACAAGGCGCACACCACGATGCCCAAACATTGACGACCGCTACTCCTTTTCCTGCATATGAATACTTCACTCCTGTGAGTGTCATTGCGGATAAGGCAGGAGCGCTTTCACGTTTTGATTTTTCAATAAATGTAACGCTTCCATTTCCCGAAACAAAGCTCTGCGGATTTGTTGAATTGCCTCCCCCGCTGCATCCAGTCAACAGCAATGCTGCGCTGAGGGAAATTAGGAAGGCTCTTCTCAACATTATTTTTTCTTTGGTAAGAGATGTCGCGCAGGTTCGGAATATGAAATGCCAGAGATCACGCCATCTGGATCAAAGTGCACGCTTGTCACCGAAGCTAATGTGCACTCACGCTTTCGTGGATCATGAATCAAGCTTCGATTTTCGATTGCGCTTCTTAGAATCCAAATTGGTAATTGGTGAGATACGCAGATTGCATCTTTGCCATTTGCTGCATCTTTTGCGGCAAAAACTGCGGCAAGCATTCTATTTATCTGCTCAACATATGGTTCGCCCCAAGATGGCTTCCAAGGATTATAAAGATGGCGCCAAGATGAAGGATGTTTCAGGACACCGCTACCTAATTCAAAGGATTTTCCTTCGAAAATATTCGCTGCTTCAATAAGTCGTTCATCAGTCGTAATCGAAATATTGTGTGCTTGCGCAATTGGCCCAGCAGTTTCTTGTGCACGTTGAAGTGGCGATACGTGGAGTGCTCCTAAATCAATTGATTTAGACCATTCACCTAAAGTTGCAGCCATCTCGTGACCACGCGCAGATAAATGCCAACCGAGCTGACGCCCATAAAGAATTTTATTTGGATTTTCTACTTCGCCATGGCGAAGGACGTGGACGGTAGAACTCATTGGGTAAGCATAAAGCGTCGAAACTAAGGCTCAATCGCTAAGGTAGTGACATGGCACTCACGCAGAAACGAGCCGCCTTTTTTGATGTAGATAACACGCTGATTCGAGGATCCACGCTCTATTTCTTAGGGCGTGGCATGTATCAGCGAGGCTTCTTCACAAAGAGGGACATTTCGCGATTCGTGCTGGCTAATCTTCGTTTTCGTTTGACTGGAAAAGAAAATAAAGAAGAGATTAAACGTTTTCAAGATGCTGCAACTGATTTTATTGGTGGACATTCGGTAAAAGATATTGCGATCATTGCACAAGAAATTTATGACGAATATGTCTCACCAAAGATGTGGCAAGGAACAGTTGATATTGCTGAAAACCATATGCGCAATGGTGAAGAAGTTTGGCTAGTAACCGCTGCTCCCGAAGATATGGCCACACTTATTGCCAAACGCTTGGGCTTCACTGGTGCACTTGGAAGCAAAGCTGAAACTAAAGATGGAATATATACAGGAGCAATGCTTGGTGAGCTTTTGCATGGAAAAGAAAAAGCAGTTGCAATTCAAAATTTAGCTAAAGAAAAAGGAATTGATCTTCAAGATTGTTATTCATACTCGGATAGCCATAATGATTTGCCTCTATTGCAAGCTGTTGGCCATCCCAGTGCCATAAATCCCGATGCAATTCTTGGTATTCGTGCAATGGCTGAAGGATGGCCAATTCATGACTTTAGGCATGCGCGAATTTTCACTAAAGCATTTTCACCAATAGTTATTCGCTTAGCTGCACTTGCGACATGGCTCACTCCACGCAGGAAGCGCGGCTAACAAAGCTTCGATTACGCAGAACTACTCACTTGCCAGTAATGTAGGCAAGTTATGGAAAAGCGCTCATTCACAGACCACTTACGCAGTGTTGACGATGATGCTTTACTCGCGCTCTTTTCTATTCGCCCTGATCTTGTAACACCCGTTCCACCAGATATTGCATCCCTTGCAGTTCGAGCAACATCTGCTCCCAGTTTGGCGCGAGCAATTGATTCGCTCAATAAATGGCAATTTCAAGTATTAGAGGCGGCCGCAGCTCTTGATGAACCGATTCGCGAAAAAGATATTGTTGCGCTGACTGATAAAGCTGCACTTAAAGTCATTCCATTTCTTATATCAATAGGTCTTCTTTATCCATCTGACGATGGCCTGCGATTGCCGTATCAACTTCGAGAAGTTATTGGAAATGAACCAGCGGGTCTTGGGCCTTCTTCAATGGCCAAACTTAAACTTTCAACATTAGATGAAATGCCGGCTGATGCAAAAAAGGTTTTATCCCATTTAGTGTGGGGACCTCCGCGTGGAAGCGTTGGAGATATAAAGAATCCTGGCTCAGGTGTTGCATGGTTACTCGCAGAAAAATTCTTAGTTCCCCTTGATCAACGAACTGTTATCTTGCCTAAAGAGGTAGCGATTCATTTACGCGGTGGAAAAATTCATAAAGAACAATTCATTAGTGCTCCTGAGTTGCAAGGCGCTAAACGAGATGAAAAAAATCGCGATCTTGCAGCGATTGCAAATATTTCAACGGTTTTGCGATGGGTAGAAGAGTTACTCAATTTTTGGGCAGAAGAGCCTGCAGATTCGTTACGAGCTGGCGGCTTAGGTGTACGCGACCTCAAAGTTGCATCACAACATTTAGGTGTCGACGAAAGTTGCACAGCCTTTATTGCAGAGCTTGCATATCTTTCTTCACTTATTGCAATCAATGCCGATGATCAAATATTGCCAAGTAATAAATTTGATATCTGGTTGATGCAAACCCCTGGTGCGCGTTGGCAACAAATCGCTAGCCAATGGCTCATTACATCTCGTGTAAGCGGATTAGTTGGTCGAGCAGAGTCTAAGAATATTGCTGCACTTGGTCCTGAACTAGATCGTGTCAACGCAGCCCGCGTTCGCACACTTACCTTAGAACTTTTGAAAGAAAATTCTTCAATTGCGCCTAGTAAAGAATCATTCCGTGAGCTCTTTTCATGGCGCGCACCTGTTCGCAGAAATTCATCACTGCAAGAAGAACTCGTTGAGTGGAGTTTGCGCGAAGCAGAATGGTTAGGAATCACTGGCCAAGGTGCTCTATCTAAGTATGGAAAAGCTTTTATTGAAGGCGATGATTTAGAAATAATCGATGCTGATCTACCTAAAACAGTTGATCATATTTTGATTCAAAGTGATAACACTGCAATTGCACCAGGACCCCTAGAACATGAAATTTCGGGAGCGCTTGCAATCATTGCTGATATTGAAAGCCGTGGAGGAGCCACGGTTTATCGCTTCAGCGAAGCAACTATCCGTCGCGCACTAGACCATGGCAAAACTGGTGAAGAGATTAGTAGCTTCCTAAAGAAGGTTTCAAAAACTCCGATGCCTCAACCTTTGGAATATCTCATTGCTGACGTTGCAAAGAAACATGGAAAATTACGAGTTGGAAATACTTCATCTTTTATCCGTTGCGAAGATTCAGCACTTATCGCCCAAATTATTAGTGATAAGAAATTAGATGTTCTTTCATTGCGCAGAATCGCGCCAGAGGTTCTTATCTGTGATCATGATGCAACAGATGCGATGCGAATATTGCGCGAAGCCGGTTATCTACCTGCGGGCGAATCTGCAAATGGTCTAATGCTCACAGGACCACGGACTAACCGCGCAGTAACAAAACCGCGACCTCCGCGAATTATCGGCGAAATTGAGATTCCAACACAAGAAAATCTTGGAGCAGCGATTCGGGCACTGAGAACAGGCGAAAAATCTAGCCACCGTCAAACACATCTTCGCTCGATTGCAAATAATGCACTCGGTTCATTGCCTCGAACAACTGCAAATGAAACGTTAGATCTGCTCACTCAATATATTGAAAAAGGTCAATCACTCTCAATTGGCTATGCCGATAACAATGGCTCTGTTTCGCATCGAATAATTGATCCGCTCAAAGTTAGCGCAGGTTCACTTATTGCTCGTGATCACGCCACTGGCGAACTCCAAACCTTCAGAATTCCGCGCATAACCGGTGTGGCACCTTTATGAGCCACCAGAGTGAAGGCCAATACGGCAGAATTGACTCCATGCTCGCAGAATTGGAAGCACTAGTAAGAGTTGAATCACCTTCTGATGATTTAGCTGCATGCAAAAAAGTTGTTACTGCAGCGAGTGAAATAGCTTCACGCGTACTTGGTACACCAGCGCAGATTCGAGAAGTACAAGGTCGTCCAGTTTTTTGGTGGGGTGCGGCGCAACCTAAAATTATTCTCTTAGCTCATTTAGATACCGTCTGGCCACACAATTCATTTTCACCTCTATGGAAGATCGAAGGAAATATCGCGAGTGGCCCCGGAATCTTCGATATGAAAGCTGGTTTTATCCAAGCGCTCTTTGCACTCAAAGGAATCGAAGGCTCTGTCGCACTTGTTGCAACCACAGATGAAGAGACGGGTAGTGCAACATCAAAAGAATTCATTAAGGAAATTTCATCGCAAGCCCAAGCAGTACTTGTCTTAGAAGCGAGCTTGGACGGCAAAGTAAAGACTGGTCGCAAGGGCACCGCGATGTATCAAATCAATGTTCACGGCCGCGCATCTCATGCAGGTTTAGAACCTGAAAAAGGAATCAATGCAACAGTTGAAATTGCTCACATTGTTTTAGCGCTCAAAGCTTTAGAGAGCTCGGAACTTGGAACAACGGTGGTTCCAACGATGTTGCGCAGCGGTAATACAACAAATACTGTTCCCGATCTTGCAACCTTAGATGTAGATATCCGTTCATTTTCCATGAAAGAGTTAGAACGAGTTGAAAAGGCAATCAAATCTTTCGCGCCAGAAAATTCAGAAGCGCGAATTGTTGTAACTGGGGGCTTCAATCGTCCACCGCTAGAAACAAGTGCAACTTTAGAACTCTACGAACGCGCCGAAAAAGTTGCTAAAGGCATTGGTATTCCCGCACTTGGTCACGCATCTGTTGGCGGAGCTAGCGATGGAAACTTTGCAGCTGCAGCTGGCGCAAAAGTTCTTGATGGGCTTGGCGCAATCGGTGGCGGAGCACATGCGGCAAACGAATGGATAGATACATCACGACTTGAAGAGCGAAGTGCACTCTTACACGCACTCATAAAGGATTTACTCAATGACTGATGGTCCACTGATTGTTCAAAGCGATAAGACACTTCTCTTAGATATTGATCATCCTCTCAGTACCGAATGTCGCCGATCAATTGCGCCTTTTGCCGAACTCGAAAGATCTCCCGAACATATTCATACCTACCGCCTTACAAATTTAGGTCTCTGGAATGCGCGCGCAGCTGGTCATGATGCAGAGCAAGTAATTGATGTTCTTATAAAGTATTCGCGATACGCAGTCCCACATTCAATTCTTGTTGATGTTGCAGAAACAATGTCTCGCTATGGAAGATTACGACTAGAGGCTGACCCTGTTCACGGATTGATTCTTGTAACTACGGATACGGCAGTCTTAGAAGAAGTTATACGCGCTAAAAAGATTGCACCTCTACTGGGCCCACGTATCGATGACGAGACAATTGTTGTCTTTGCAAACCAACGTGGTGCAATCAAGCAATCACTTTTGCGTCTTGGCTGGCCAGCAGAAGATTTCGCTGGCTATGTTGATGGCGAAGCGCACGAAATTTCACTTGTACAAAATGATTGGAAGATTCGCCCGTACCAGGAACTTGCCGCTGAAGGTTTCTGGCATGGCGGAAGCGGAGTAGTTGTTCTCCCGTGCGGTGCAGGTAAAACAATTGTCGGTGCTGCAGCAATGGCTCATGCAAAAGCAACAACACTTATTCTTGTTACAAATACGGTCGCTGCGCGTCAATGGCGAGAAGAGCTTCTCAAGCGCACAACGCTGACTGAAGATGAAATTGGCGAATACTCTGGCGCTAAGAAAGAGATTCGCCCTGTAACGATTGCTACTTATCAAGTTATGACTAAGAAGAAGAATGGTGTTTATGCCCATCTTGATCTCTTTGATACACATGACTGGGGTTTGATTATTTATGACGAAGTACACCTATTGCCAGCGCCAATTTTTCGTTTTACGGCAGATATTCAATCGCGACGTCGTTTAGGCCTTACGGCAACGCTTGTACGTGAAGATGGAATGGAAGGTGAGGTTTTCTCACTTATCGGCCCAAAACGTTATGACGTACCTTGGAAAGAGATTGAATCTCAAGGTTATATCGCCCCTGCTGAATGTATTGAAGTTCGAGTAAATCTCACTGAAGAAGAGAGATTGCTTTATGCAACTGCCGAACCCGAAGAACGTTACCGATATTGCGCAACAACTCGCACAAAGCGCAATGTTGTTGAAACTCTGGTTAAAAAACATGCAGGCGAACAAATACTTGTCATTGGTCAATACATCACCCAACTCGATGAATTATCCGAAGTTTTAGGCGTTCCTGTTATCAAAGGTGACACACCAGTAAAGGAGCGCGAAAGACTTTTCAATATGTTCCGCTCAGGTGAACTCACCACTCTTGTTGTTTCCAAGGTTGCCAACTTCTCGATCGATTTACCCGATGCGACGATTGCTATTCAAGTATCGGGAGCATTTGGTTCGCGTCAAGAAGAAGCTCAACGCCTTGGTCGTATCTTGCGACCTAAATCTGATGGTCGTAGCGCAACTTTTTATTCGTTAGTTTCCCGTGACACTATCGATCAAGATTTTGCGCAGAACAGACAGCGCTTCCTTGCCGAACAAGGGTATTCCTACACAATTATTGATGCTGACGATATTTCAAAAGAGAAGATCTAAATCTTTCCGGATCAATTCTCCAAAAATCATGATGCTGACCATCTATCTGTGTAACCGGAATTTGCTCTCCGTAAAGTCTCTCTAACTCGGGATTTCCATCAATAAGAATTACTTCTATCGAAAACGCGAGTTCATCTTTCATTGTTTCAAGCAGCTCGATTGCATCATGGCACAAGTGACAGCCGGTGCGAGAATAAACTGTTACAACTGTCATTTTGTTTTTCGACTTCCCATGGCGCGATCAAGTAACTCCTGCACAACTAATGTGACATCACTTTTTGCACGGTAGACGTTATTTTCTACATCTTTCAAAACCGCGACCACAGTGCTTTCGGTAACGGTGCCAACCAGAGGTCCATACTTTTTCGAAAATAACGAGTGGGTAATTCTGCTAATCGATTGCGCCAATTCATTTCGAGCCTCATCTAATGTCGCTTCACGACGTTGCGAATTACCAGAAAGGTCGATTACAGGGATTGCTTCGTTATGAATCCTGTCAATTGCCTTAGAGAACTCGTCTGCAGGGGTTGGGGCCATTGGGAAATCATCTCACCCTGATACCGTTTGCCGATATGCGAAATCTATTCGGCAGAAAAGTTGGCAGTGCGACTCTCGTTGCAGCGCTCTTTGCTGGAATTTTTCTTAGTGCCCCAGCTCACGCACTTCTTCGAGTTGCGCCATCTACCGTGTGGGGTCACACGTATGCAGGTACTTCGCTAGTAAATAGTGCAAATGCGATATCTACTTCACAGCCACATTCGGCAAATATCGATGCAAAATCAAAATTTGTAGTCAATTATAAAAATTTTCCTGACTGGGCTAAGACTGAGGTTCAAGCCGCAATCGATGTCTGGAGTGCAAACTTTCAATCTGATGTACCAATTACTGTTGAAGCAACATGGGGACGTTCTTCTTCGTGGGGAATTCTTGGCAGCGCAAGGCCGGGAAGTTATTACTCCGGTTTTGAAGGCGCTCCTGATGCATCGCTCTGGTACCCATCGGCTTTAGCAAATGCACTCGCAAAGAAAGATTTAGACAAAATTTCTTCCGAAATTATTATTCAGGTGAATTCAACGGCATCCTGGAATCAACGTGGTGATGGACAACCTACGAATCGAGAATACGATCTTGAATCAGTAATGCTCCATGAACTTGCACATGGTCTTGGATTCCTTTCGAATAATTCTTATGACACTTTCTTTGGCTATGGAAGTATTGACCAACCAACTCCCTTTGATGCATATACGCAAACGCCCGATGGCACTCGTTTAGCTGATTTACCATCACCTTCATTGGAACTTGGCAATGCTCTAGAAAATGATTTGGTGTGGGGTGGTGCAATCGCTACCAAAGCAAATGGTGGAAATAAACCTAAACTTTTTACTCCAAATCCATATGAAGCTGGTTCATCTGTAAGTCACTTAGATGAAAAAACTTTCTCTAAATCTGGCTTTGACTCCGTGATGACTCCCAATCTGGATGCAGGTGAAATTTTCCATGATCCAGGACCACTATTGCTAGCAATGATGGAAGATATTAGAAATAAGCCACCTGTTGGTGTTGCGACAGTAATTCCACAAACTCCGCGAAATGTACGTGCCTTAGTTTCAGATTCGAGCGCAATTGTGACTTTCGATGCGCCAGTAAATGTACGAACTGCGCAGATAAGTACATACGTAGTGAAAAATCTTAAGACTGGCGCTGAAAAGAAATCAATTACCAGCCCTGTCATTATGACTGGATTGAAAAATGGAACTTCGTACACATTTGCTGTCTATGCCATCAATTCAATTGGACCATCAGAGACGGCGCAGACTGATCCAGTAACGCCTCAACCGGCATGGAAATCAACAATTCTTGATAGCGCCGCAGATGGTAAAAGTGCCACCAGTACAACTTTCAATACTTTGCCAACAATTGCTTATACAGATTCAAAGAGCGGGGCTCTCAAATTAGCAATTCTCAATGGAAAAGTATGGAAGAAGGTCACTGTCGACGGAACGGGTGGAACAAGTGGCCGCACAAAGAATCCAATTACGGGCCAGATTTCACTCTGTATCAATGGTTCAGGAACTAAACAACTTCTTCATATTTTCTATAGTGATTCTGTCGATAAGGATCTGCGTTATGCCACATACGATGGAAAGAAATTTACATTTGAAGTAGTGGATGGAAATGCACTAACTGTTAATAATTTTGAAGATCCAATTCGTGTAAAAGGAAATAGTGACGTCAGCGTCTCAAATGCCTGCGTAGCAACTGCTGCTGGCATTCAAGTTTTTTATCGCGATGAGAGCCAAGGCATTTTGCTTGGTGCAGTAAAGAAAAAGGGCCAGGATTGGAATTACGAACTAGTCGATGGTGACCGCAAAACAGATGGCCGCACAACGGGCGATGTTGCTTTTCACTTACGAGCACTCGGAGATGCGGGTACGACATATGTTATGTACGACTCGGTGCTAGTTGTCAATCAGAAAAAAGAGGCAACATCTGGCGCAGTACGAGTTGCATCACGTACAGGTTTAGATGAAAACACATGGAGTTATAAGTCATTAGATTTCACTGATGGCGCGGTTGCAGTTGCTGGTTACGATGTTGCACTTGCTAAAGTTTCAAATGGAATTCAAGCAACATGGATGACTGCATCAGCTCTCACGGTTCCAAAAGCTGAAAATATTCGGTGGGAATTACTCGGAGCCCCAACCTACATTTCGCAAACTTCAAGTGGAACTTTCGGATCCCCTGCGGCATCAATGACCTCCGATGGTAAGCAACTTGCATTCGCTTGCGAAGATCGAATCTGTGTTCTGGATTATTCGAAAGCGAGCCCAGCTGGAATCAAATTGGTTACGACAGCACAAAACCCAGAACCAATGAGAATGGCCTGGGTTACTGTGTCGAAAGTAAAATATTTACTTACCAGCGTGAATGGCAAGTTATCTTTGCTAAAGCCGTAACTTTTATTTAGCGTTGCGGCGCTGAATGCGAGTCTTCTTCAGAAGTTTCTTATGCTTCTTCTTCGCCATGCGCTTGCGTCGCTTCTTGATTACGGAACCCATATGTCACGCTCTCTCTTATCTCGTCTACACCGGTGAGGTGCAAGGTGGTTAGGTTACCTTGAAATGAGGTTAAAAATCGAAACGGTATCTCCGCTTACACCTGCGACAACGAGGCCTAACTCCTTGGAATAAGCCGCCGCACGTGGCTGCGTCACTGTAGCGGCGCTATATGACCCGATTACTGCACCTTTGCTATCGAAAGCCAAGACTAATCCGCTGGCGCGTTTTGGATTCCAGCCAGAGATATTTGTAATCGCCGAAGTTGATGCGAAGAAGGAATAGAGAGTTTTAGTTGCATCGTTGGAATTGAAAATGGGACCTGTAGTTGCAAAACGGTAAGTCCATGAAGGTATCAATGTATTTGAGAATGCAGTTACCGAGCTCTCGATCTTTTTTCCGGTTATAACTTCGCCACCAAAAAATAATGTAGCTGTTGCACTTCCCCAATTCCGACTCGCTTTTGCCGCAGAGCTTCGTACAACTTTGGAAATCTTTCCGCTTTTACTGACGGTGACAATGATTCCATCCCGCACGCCTTGCACTTTTTTCGCAAGAAATGTTTCGGTGCTATTGCCAATCAGTATTACACCACCCTCTTTTGATCGAAGTACACCTTCAAGAAAAGTATCCGTCACGCCAATATTGAGTGGCTTATTACATACTCCAGTGAGTGAACAATTGAGAAGAATTCCAAAGCCGCCTTTGCCTACATTTGAATTTCCGGCAAGACTGACTCCATTTTTATCAATTGCAATTGCAGTTACTAACGCGGGTTGATCTAAATCAATATTAAAACTTGTGAGCAATTCGCCTTGAGGTGATATTTTCCAAACTGCTACTGAACTCATATCTGCTCGAATAGGTTGGCTCTCTTCATTTATAACCGCATCTGGATTGATTGTGGGTAATGAAGTCGCGGTCTCCACTACATCGATAAGTGGTTTGGAAAATGAACCTGCTATCCAAATAGTTCCCGCGCTATCAACTGTGCCTGCAGTTGCAATCTCTTGGGCACCTACTTCCAGGAGTAATTTCCATTGCTCAATACCTGTTTTATCAATTGCTCGCACATATGCAGAACTGGTCGAACTCTCAGAAATTGAACCAAATAGAAGAATATTCTTTTGAGAAAGCACCAACCCTGAAAATTGATTCTTATCTCCAGCATCTATTACAAACTTTAGCGGCGTAGTAATTATTTTCTTTGGTGCTGCAAATGAATACGGGGTGGCCAAAAACGTTAATATGAGAAGAGTTGTCAGAAATTTTTTCACAGTAAAACTAAGCAAGTTCTATAGAGCGATTTCGTGCCGATTCCATTGCAGCAGCAACGATTTTTGATAAATCGTTCGATGAAAATGTTGCAAGTGCAGCAGCAGTAGTACCGTTTGGACTTGTTACATTTTCACGAAGCGTCGTTGCGCTCTTTCCAGATTCTTGAAGTAATTTTGCTGAACCCAGAAATGTTTGCACGGTAAGTTCTGTTGCAACTTCTTTTGATAAGCCAAGTTCCACTGCGCCGTCAATCATTGCTTCGACAAATGCGAAGAAGTAGGCCGGACCAGATCCACTCGTAGCAGTTACGGCATCTTGTAAATCTTCTTTTACTTCGACAACTTTTCCGGTAGCAGCGAGAAAGCCTGAAACAAAATCTTTATGTGCGCCGGATACTCCCGTACCAACTGAAATTGCCGCCATTCCCGCACCAACGAGAGTTGGTGTATTTGGCATGACACGAATGACTGGTGATTTGTCTTCAAGGGCGGCGGAGATAAATGAAATCTTCTTCCCTGCAGCAAAGGAGACAACTGTGGTGGTGGAGCTGAGGTCGTTCTTTATTTCCGCTAATACCGCAGCCATATCTTGCGGCTTCACAACTAATAAGAGAATCTGGCTCGATGCAACATTTTTTGATAGTTCATCGACTCGAATTGAATACTTAGATTCAAGTTCGTCGGCTCGCTCTTTGCGCTTCTCTGAAATTGTGATTTCTTGTGACGAAACCCCATATGAAATAAGTGCAGCAATAAGGGCCTCACCCATCACCCCTGCGCCAATTACTCCAACTTTCATAACTAAAGAGTACCGAAAGCGATTCAATCGGATGTGCGTATTACGGCGTAAACCCGTAGGCTCACCCACTATGTCCGAGATAAAGCCAGGCTTTGCACGCGATTGGGTTGAATTCGCAGATCCCAATGATTCTGAAGGTATTTTCAAATGCGACCTCACATGGCTCACATCATTTTGGACCTGTATTTATGGTGATGGTTGCCAAGGAGTTTTCAAGAATCAACCTGATTCGGGATGTTGCACAGAAGGTGCAATGTATTCCGATAAAGATGATGAAGCCCGTGTACAGAAAGCTGCAGCATTTCTAACACCAGAAATGTGGCAATTTTATGAAGAGGCACGCCCTAAGAAAGCTGGCGGAGATTTACGCATTAGCGAAAAAGATGAAGATGACGAACGAAAGACTCGTCGCGTAGAAGGTTCATGTATTTTTCTCAATCGTAAAGGCCACCAAGCTGATGGCTATACAGGTTCATTTGGTTGCGTACTTCATCACCTTGCACAAAAGAAAAACATTCACTTTGTAGATACAAAACCAGATGTCTGCTGGCAATTACCTCTTCGCCGTAGTTTTGAAACTCGCGAAGTTGGAGAACGTGAATATTCAATTACAGTTATTGGTGAATACGAACGACTTGCTTGGGGCGATGGCGGCGATGATTTCGATTGGTACTGCACTAGCAATACCGAAGCACATGTTGGAAGCGAACCGGTTTATATTTCTAACAAGGCCGAGCTCATGGCATTGATGGGCGACGAGGCATATGCAATCTTGGCTAAGCATTGCGATGCACGCGTTGCCGGAATTCTGGATGCGCAGAAGCGTTCACTTCCCCTCTTTGTTATCCAACATCCCGCAACTCTGGCTGCACAGAAGTAAGCACTTCGCTCTAGGCTCTACCCATGGCCAAAGTTGAGAAAGACCCATTCCGCTGCACTGAGTGTGGTTGGAGTTCGCAAAAATGGGTCGGTCGTTGTGGTGAATGCCAAGCGTGGGGCAGCGTTGAAGAGATTGCAGCGCCAAAGCGTTTATCACTAGTACCTGGTGCGGTTACACATAAGGCCACACCCATTGGTGATGTTGATCTTTCTGCAGCAAGTGCTAAACCAACAGGTGTATCTGAACTCGATCGCGTGCTCGGTGGCGGTTTAGTTCCAGGTGCAGCAATTCTTGTTGCAGGCGAACCTGGAGTTGGAAAATCAACTCTTCTACTTGCTGTTGCCGCCCAGACTGCATCGCGTTCTATTCCAGTTTTATATGTCAGCGGCGAAGAATCTGCATCACAAGTTCGGTTACGTGCGGAGCGCATCAAGGCAGTGGATCCACAATTATATTTAGCTTCTGAAAATGATCTTGGCGCAGTTATTTCGCATATTGATTCTGTAAAGCCTCAACTTTTGATTATCGATAGTGTGCAAACAATTGGTAGCGCAGCTGCCGATGGTGCACCTGGTGGAGTAACTCAAGTACGCGAAGTTGCTGGGGCTCTCATTCGAATCTGCAAAGAACGTGACATAACACTTTTATTAGTTGGTCATGTAACAAAAGATGGATCAATTGCCGGTCCACGTTTACTCGAACATATCGTTGATGTTGTTTTGCAATTCGAAGGCGAACGACATTCACGGCTTCGCTTGATCCGTGCAATCAAGAATCGTTTCGGCGCAAGTGATGAAGTTGGTTGTTTCGAGCTCAGCGATACCGGAATCACAAGTGTTTTGGATCCAACTGGTTTATTTACTTCTCGTCATGCAGAACCAGTACCTGGTACTTGCGTAACAGTCACATTAGAAGGTCGCCGACCACTGCTTGCTGAAATTCAGGCACTAGTGAGCCAAGGTCGCGATAATGATTTCGGAAATGCACGCCGCGTTGTAAGCGGGCTCGATTCTGCTCGCACATCAATGACTCTTGCTGTGCTCGAACTACGTGCCGCAATTCGAATTGGTGGCCGCGATGTTTATGCAGCAACTGTTGGTGGAATGAAAATGGCAGAACCTGCGGCAGATCTTGCCCTTGCACTTGCTGTTGCATCGGCAGCAAAAGGGTTAGCGCTGCCCGCTGACTTAGTTGCAATCGGTGAAGTGGGACTTGCTGGTGAAATTCGCAAAATTAGTGGCGTTGATCGACGGTTACAAGAAGCATTTCGTCTTGGTTTCAAGCGTGCACTAGTACCTGCAGGCTCTGATGTGAAGATTGCAGGAATGGAGATCGTTGAAGTTTCACGCCTTGATCAAGCGCTACAAAGGGTAAAAATTTCAGGCGAATGAACTCGCTAGAAAAACCGATTACACAATGGTTTGCAAAAAATAAACGCGATCTTCCATGGCGAGCAACTACGCCGTGGGGTGTGATGGTGAGCGAATTTATGTTGCAACAAACTCCAGTGGTTCGAGTATTGCCTAAATGGAATGAATGGATGGAGCGCTGGCCAACTCCAGCTGACTTAGCAAAAGCCACTCCCGCGCAAGTAATTACTGCATGGGGTCGATTAGGTTATCCGCGTCGCGCACTTCGTTTGCATGAGAGTGCAAAAATTATTGCTCGCGATTTCAATAATGAAGTACCCATGAGCGAAGAAGTTCTTAGATCTCTGCCCGGAATCGGTGATTACACAGCTGCGGCAATAAGCGCATTTGCTTTCGGTACTAATACATTAGTGATGGATGTAAATATCAGACGAGTTTTAGTGCGCGCAATAGATGGCAAGGAACATCCAACATCGAGCCCTACGGTGCGCGAGCGAGAATCTCGTTTATCGATACTCCCCCATAAAAATGCTGACCTTTGGGCTGGCGCCACTATGGAACTTGGTGCACTTGTATGTACATCTAAAAATCCTCAATGCAACGATTGCCCAATAATTTCGCAATGTATGTGGCGAAAGAATGGCTACCCGCAAACTGAACTCGTTAGAAAATCACAAGAGTGGCATGGAACTGACCGCAAATGTCGCGGCACAATTGTGCAAGCGCTACGAGAAAATGAATCACTGACGCTTCATGCAATCAAGAAATTATGGCTAGAAGAATCTCAGGTCGAAAAAGCAATTGAAACTCTTCTAGCCGACGGCCTAATTCAAGCGCAATCGCGCGCTCGTTTTAGTCTTCCTCAATAACTAAGCAGTTGGTGCTTCTGCAAGGTCTTCAGGGGTGTCAGGCATTGTTGCTTTAGGTGCACCTGCAAATGTGAACTTCGCATCTGCACCTTCACCTTCAACATCGACGACGATAATTTCGCCAGCCTTGAGCTCACCAAAGAGAATGCGCTCAGAGAGTGAATCTTCAATTTCACGTTGAATTGTGCGGCGCAATGGACGCGCACCCATGAGTGGGTCGTAGCCACGCGCTGCAAGGAGTTCTTTTGCAGCAGATGTGAGTTCGATACCCATATCTTTTGCACGCAGACGTTCATCAAGATTTGCAATCATAAGATCGACAATCTGAATGATCTGATCCTTAGTCAACTGGTGGAAGACGATGATGTCATCAATACGGTTGAGGAATTCTGGACGGAAGTGAGTTTTGAGTTCATCACTTACTTTGCCCTTCATGCGCTCATAATTTGTTAGATCATCATCGCTATTTGCAAAACCAAGGCCCAGGCTCTTTGAAATATCGCGAGTACCTAGGTTAGTAGTCATGATGATGACTGTATTTTTGAAATCTACAGTGCGACCTTGCGCATCTGTGAGGCGCCCATCTTCTAGAACTTGCAAGAGCGAGTTGAAGATATCTGGGTGAGCTTTTTCAATTTCATCAAAGAGAACAACGGAGAATGGACGACGACGTACTTTCTCTGTGAGTTGTCCACCTTCGTCATATCCAACATATCCTGGAGGTGCACCGAAGAGTCGTGATGCAGTGTGACGCTCTGAATATTCAGACATATCAAGTTGAATAAGTGCATCTTGATCACCAAATAAGAATGATGCAAGTGTTCGTGAAAGTTCTGTCTTACCAACACCTGATGGACCTGCAAAAATAAATGATCCGCCAGGACGCTTTGGATCTTTCAAGCCCGCGCGAGTACGTCGGATTGCTTGTGAGAGCGCTTTAATTGCTTGGTCTTGACCAATGACACGTCGATGTAATTCATCTTCCATGCGAAGTAGCCGAGCTGTCTCTTCTTCAGTCAACTTGAACACTGGGATTCCAGTTGATGCAGAAAGTACCTGCGCGATGAGTTCTTCATCAACCTCAGTTACTTTATCGAGATCGGTTGCTTTCCAATTCTTTTCTGCCTCTTGCTTCTCGGTGATAAGAGTTTTTTCCTTATCGCGAAGAGATGCGGCAAGTTCGAAATCCTGACCATCGATTGCAGATTCTTTCTCTTTGCGAGCATTAGCAATCTTTTCATCGAATTCACGAAGTTCTGCAGGTGCAGTCATTCGCTTAATGCGAAGGCGTGAACCCGCTTCATCAATAAGGTCAATGGCTTTATCTGGCAAGAAACGATCTGAGATATAGCGATCAGCCATATTTGCAGCAGCCGATAGCGCGCCATCTGTAATCGAAACACGGTGATGTGTTTCGTAGCGATCACGAAGACCGCGCAAGATTTCGATTGTGTGCGCAACTGATGGCTCTTTTACTTGAATTGGTTGGAAACGACGCTCGAGTGCAGCATCTTTTTCTAAGTGCTTGCGATATTCATCAAGTGTTGTTGCACCAATTGTCTGTAATTCTCCACGTGCAAGCATTGGCTTCAAGATGCTCGCTGCATCAATTGCACCTTCTGCAGCACCTGCGCCAACGAGTGTATGAATTTCATCAATAAATAGAATGATGTCACCACGAGTTTTAATCTCTTTGAGAACTTTCTTGAGACGCTCTTCGAAATCTCCGCGATAGCGACTTCCTGCAACAAGTGCACCAAGATCGAGTGAGTAGAGCTGCTTATCTTTCAAAGTTTCAGGAACATCATTTTTTACAATAGCTTGTGCAAGACCCTCTACAACTGCAGTCTTACCAACGCCTGGTTCACCAATGAGGACAGGATTATTTTTTGTACGGCGTGAAAGAACTTGCATCACGCGTTCAATTTCAGTTTCGCGACCAATTACTGGATCGAGCTTTCCTTCGCGCGCAGCTTGGGTAAGGTTACGTCCAAATTGATCAAGTACTAATGATGTCGATGGAGTTCCTTCGGCTGGGCCATTTGATGCAACTGCCTCTTTACCTTGATAACCAGAGAGCAATTGAATAACTTGCTGACGAACGCGATTGAGATCAGCTCCGAGTTTTACTAATACTTGCGCTGCAACTCCTTCGCCTTCGCGAATGAGTCCGAGCAAAATGTGTTCTGTGCCAATGTAGTTATGGCCGAGTTGAAGTGCTTCACGAAGTGAGAGTTCCAAAACTTTCTTAGCTCGTGGTGTAAATGGAATATGACCGCTGGGTGCTTGCTGTCCTTGCCCAATAATTTCTTCAACTTGAGCGCGCACGCCTTCAAGTGAGATGCCCATGGACTCGAGCGCTTTTGCTGCAACGCCTTCGCCTTCATGAATGAGGCCAAGGAGAATGTGCTCTGTGCCGATGTAATTGTGATTGAGCATGCGAGCCTCTTCTTGGGCAAGCACGACAACGCGTCTGGCTCGGTCGGTAAAGCGCTCAAACATCGGCGGGCTCCTTCATGGTTCGTGGCTCTAAGCCTAATACCCACGCGCATAAGGGCGCGAGGTGGATAGCTTCTGCCTTTTATAACCCTAGATATGGGCTACTTATGCCCGAGAAATGACTAAATCTAGAGTTTCTTGAGCATGCGGGTATTGCCCAAAGTATTTGGTTTCACCGATTCAAGATCGAGGAACTCGGCGATACCGGCATCGTAAGAGCGCAAGAGTTCGACGTACACATCGGGTTCGACAGGTGTCCCATCAATTACTTCAAAACCATGGCGTCCAAAAAATTCCGTTTCAAATGTGAGGCAGAAAATTCTTTTTACTCCAACATTTTTAGCGCGGGCAATAATTGCTTCCATGATTTGATGTCCGATGCCAGTGCCTTGCAAACTTTCAATTACGGCAACGGTACGAACTTCTGCTAAATCTTCCCAAAGAATGTGCAGTGCGCCGCAACCGACAACGATGCCATCTCTTATTGCGACTGTGAATTCTTGAGTGCTCTCATAAAGCGTCACTGTCTCTTTTGAAAGTAAACGGCCTTCTGGTGCGTAGGAATCTATAAGTGCGCGAATTCCTTTTACATCAGAAGTTTTAGCAGGGCGAATCTCTAAAGACATTTTTATTCTTCTGGTTTCACAAGTGGAAAGAGAATTGTTTCGCGAATTCCAAGTCCAGTAAGTGCCATGAGTAAACGGTCTAACCCCATACCCATTCCACCTGTCGGTGGCATTGCAAATTCCATTGCACGTAAGAAATCTTCATCAACTTGCATTGCTTCTAGATCGCCCTTTGCGCCAAGTTGTGACTGTTCAACCAAGCGATCGCGTTGCACAACAGGATCGATAAGTTCGGAATAACCCGTTGCAAGTTCGAAACCATCAACGTAGAGATCCCACTTCTCTGCAACACCTGGAATCTCTCTGTGTGCGCGAACAAGCGGCGAAGTATCAACTGGGAAACCCATAACAAAAGTAGGTTCAATCAATTGTTCTTTCGCGACATGTTCAAAAATTTCTTCCGCTAGCTTTCCAGTTACCCACTTTGGATCGATCTTTATTCCTAGCTTTGTGGCGTGCTTCTTCAATTCTTCAATAGGAGTAAGGGCTGTGACGCTTTCACCGACGCCTTGAGAAATCGCTTCATAGAGAGAGATCTCTTTCCATTGACCGCCCAAATCTGCTTGGCGTCCATCATGATGTGTCACCACATGCGAGCCAGAGATTGCTAACGCGGCATTTTGAATCAATGTACGGGTGAGATCTGCGATAGAGCGCCAATCACCGTATGCCTGGTAACTCTCAATCATCGCAAACTCTGGTGAGTGAGAAGAGTCGGCGCCTTCATTTCTAAAATTTCTATTGATTTCAAATACGCGCTCAATGCCGCCGACTACGCAGCGCTTCAAGAATAATTCGGGGACAATGCGTAAATAAAGATCCATGTCATAGGCGTTGCTAAATGATTTGAATGGTCGTGCAGCTGCACCACCATGCATCACTTGCAGCATTGGTGTTTCGACTTCGATGAAATCTTGATTATGAAAAGTTTCGCGCAATGAACGCAAAACAGTTGGACGTAATCGAGCATATGCGCGCGCCTCTGGGCGAACGATGAGGTCTACGTAACGCATACGCACACGAGTCTCTTCAGACATTGGCTTATGTTCATTTGGCAAAGGACGTAGTGATTTAGCAGCTAGTGCCCACGAATTAGCTAATACTGAAAGTTCGCCACGCTTTGAAGAAATTATCTCGCCAGTAACACTCACAATGTCACCTAGATCGATATCTGATTTCCAAGAATCGAGCTGTTCTTGACCAACTTTGTCCAGCGAGAACATTGCTTGAAGTTCAGTGCCATCGCCTTCGCGAAGCGTTGCAAAACATAATTTGCCTGTATCGCGCTTGAAAATAATTCGGCCAGTTAAACTTTCAATATCACCGGTAGCTACATCAACTTCGAGCCCCGTATATTTCTCGCGAATCTCTTTCAAACTCTTTGTTCGAGCAACAGAGACTGGGTATGGCTCAATTCCTCGCTCAATCAGGCCTGCGCGCTTTTCGCGGCGGATCCTCAATTGCTCAGGAAGGTCATCCTCAATAGGTGTGTTATCTGCGCTCATAATGTGGTGAGTCTAGCGACTCAAGCATTTCGTTCGTGAATCAGGCGCAGACCAATAAGCGTCAAATCAGGCTCGTAATGGTCAATTGTTTCTGCAACCCCGAAAATCAATGGCGCTAAGCCACCCGTTGCAATTACTTGAGGTTTTTCTGCATAAGTTTCCAAAAGTTGCGCAGTGATGCGATCTACGAGACCATCAACTTGTCCCGCAAAACCAAAAATAGTTCCGGATTGCAGGGCTTCTACTGTGTTTTTACCAATGACATTTTTTGGTTTTACTAATTCAACTTTTCGTAATTGCGCCGCGCGTGCAGCAAGGGCATCTACCGAAATTTCAATTCCAGGAGCAAGTGCTCCACCAAGAAATTCTCCTTTGGGCGATACAACATCGAGATTTGTGGAAGTTCCAAAATCAACAACAATTGCAGGGCCACCATACAAAGTATGTGCAGCTAGCGTGTTAACAATACGGTCAGCGCCAATTTCTTTTGGATTATCAACTAAGAGCGGCACACCTGTTTTGATTCCTGGTTCAACGATTGTTACGCGAATATCTGGGAAATAATCATCAATCATCTGTCGCAATTCGCGAAGAGTTGCTGGGACCGTTGAACACACTGCAAGGCCAGTAATTTGATAATCGGCCACCAACGCTCTGTATTGCAGCCAAAGTTCATCTGCTGTTGAACGCGGATCTGTTTTTACTCTCCATGAACGAAGTAATACCGACCCGTCAAAGATTCCCAGAACTGTATTTGTATTTCCGACATCGATTGTAAGTAACATTTATTATGCCTCTCTAAAGTCTAAGCCGATATCAAAATTTGGGGCAGAATGCGTTAGAGCACCTACAGCTAAATACTGCACACCAGTTCGCGCATACGCTTGTGCATTTTCAATGCTCAAGCCGCCCGAAGCCTCAAGTTTTGCAATTCCATTGGTAATCGATACCGCTTCTTTGCACTCTTCTACAGTCATATTGTCGAGCAAAATTAGATCAGGTTTGAGCGGTAATACTTCACGCAATTGCGCCAAAGTATCGACTTCAATCTCAATCTCTAAATGTGGATACTTCTCGCGAACTTTCGTAAATGCTGCGGTAACACTTCCTGCTGCTGCAATGTGATTATCTTTTATCAGCGATGCATCACTCAGACTAAGGCGATGATTTGTTCCGCCACCAGCAACTACTGCCGCTTTTTCTAATAAACGCATTCCAGGTGTGGTTTTTCTAGTATCGCGAACTTTGCAACCGGTGCCTTCCACAGCATCTACCCAAGCGCGAGTGAGAGTTGCAATACCGCTGAGATGTCCCAAAAAGTTGAGTGCAGTTCTTTCTGCGAGCAAAATTGCGCGTGTATCTCCACGTACAGTGAGTAAGACTTTTCCTTCAGAAACTTTCTCGCCATCATTGACATATATTGCAATATCTCTGAGTCCGACTTCCTCTAAAACTCCGCGTGCCATATCAATTCCCGCAATAACACCACTCTTGCGTGCGACGAAATCAGCAACTATCTGTGAGGTGCCAGAAATAGTTGCAACAGAAGTTATATCTTCGCCACCTGCTAAATCCTCGGCGATGGCGCGCTTTATTAGTTCGCGATCAATCATTGTTGACCAACTTCCTGATAGTCAGTAGTCCACACGCCTGTTGGGCTAAGTCTTTGTACGATTCGCTTGAGCCATGCTTTGCTTGTTTCAGGAAAATCTTCACGCCAATGTGAACCACGAGTCTCTTGACGAATCAGAGATGCTTTCACAATCGCTTGTGCCAATTGATAAAGGTTTGTTGTTTCCCATGCTTCAACACAAGGTTGCACGCTCTTGCGCACTTGTATTCGGGCAAGATCATCACTTGTCGCAACGAGAGAATCTGAAGAACGCAACACTCCCGCGCCTTTACTCATGCTCCATTGAAGTTCTTTGCGTGCACTTGGGTCAATAAGAATAGATTCTGAATTATCGGCAACTGCAATTCCTTGCACGGGAATTGTGGCAGCTATATCGGCAGCAATTCTTGCGCTAAAGACAAGGCCTTCAAGCAACGAATTCGAAGCTAAGCGGTTAGCGCCATGAACCCCAGAACATGCAGTTTCACCGCATGCATAAAGCCCAGGAACACTTGTACGACCGTTGAGATCTACCCGTACTCCACCGGATGCATAGTGTGACGCTGGTGCAACTGGAATCAACTGCGTAAGTGGGTCAATTCCATGTGCGATACATGAAGCATAAATTGTTGGAAATCTTTCCGTAAAACCAACTAGGTGGCGAACATCAAGCCAAACATGGTTAGTTTTATTCGTAACCATCGAACGCATAATTGCAATTGCAACAACATCGCGTGGAGCAAGCTCTGCTAACGGATGTTGATCTTTCATGAACCGCACACCATTATCGTCAACTAGATATGCACCTTCTCCACGAACAGCTTCACTAATAAGTGGTTGTTGTCCTTGTGAGTCTTCGCCTAACCAGAGCACTGTCGGATGAAATTGAATAAATTCAACATCTGCAACTTTCGCTCCTGCGCGCAGTGCAAGTGCAACACCATCGCCAGTTGATACCGAAGGATTAGTTGTTTGCGCGAAGACTTGTCCAAGCCCGCCAGTAGCAAGCACGACAGCGCGTGCCATTGCTTGTCCAACGCCATCACGAGTACCTGCGCCGATAACGTGCAATGTCACTCCACAAACTGCGCCATCTTTATCTTTGAGTGCATCAAGTACTAATGCATCTTCTACAACTTCAATCTCTGGATCATCATTGACTGCCGCTAATAGTGCACGTGAAACTTCCGCACCTGTTGCATCCCCACCTGCATGCAATATTCGGTTACGTAAGTGACCGCCTTCGCGTGTGAGTGCAATTTCACCACTTGCTTCCGTATCAAAAATCGCACCGCGAGCAATAAGTTTACGAACAGCTTCGGGTCCTTCAGTTACTAAGACTTTTACTGCTTCCAAATCGCATAAGCCTGCTCCCGCGACAAGAGTGTCTTTCTCATGTTGATCAGGAGAATCTCCGGGACCGAGCGCTGCAGCGATTCCGCCTTGAGCCCACTTTGTTGAGCCTTCATCTACTTTTGCTTTTGTAACTAACAAAACCGATAAACCAAATGTTCGCACTTGCAATGCAGTCGTCAATCCTGCAACACCAGAACCAACAACAATGACATCGGCTTGCGAAGTCCATCCAGGAGTAGGTGCTAATAACTTCATGCGTGCGCTCCTGAATCCATTGGCATATTGTCAATCAAACGGATGCCATTAATCCAACCGGCCACTAATGCACGCTTCTTTTGGCTCTCCTGCGTTGCAAAGGAGAAATTCTTTTCATCGATTATGACTGCATAATCCTTTTTGAATGCCTTTTCCTCCGACAAAACTTGTTCTAGCACTCGCTGGGCAGAAGCCACGCTTTTCTCTTGTGCAGCAGCGCTAAGCGCTTTCGAAATTATGATGGCACTTTCTTGTTCGATTTGCGAAAGTCTAATATTTCGCGAGGATAGTGCGAGGCCGCTTCCATTGCGCACGGTAGGAACCGAAACAATTTCTACTTTCTTCGCAATATTCTTTATTAGAAATAGTTGCTGAAAATCTTTTTCCCCAAAGACTGCATGAGTGGGCTTGACCATTTCAAAGAGGCGATTGACAACGGTAAGGACGCCATCGAAATGAGCGGGGCGACTTGCGCCTTCCAAAATCGAACCTATCGGGCCCGCACTAATCGTCTGAATAGTTCCGGGATAAATATCTTCATACTCTGGAAACCAAACTTCTGTGGCCCCGGCAAGTGTTGCAAGTTCGATATCTAGTTGTGGCGAACGCGGGTATTTTTCTAAATCTTCTTTGTTTTCAAATTGAAGTGGATTCACAAAAATACTGACGATGACTTCTTTGCTCAATGCGCGAGCACGCTTTATCAAGGCTTGATGGCCTCTGTGAAGAGAACCCATCGTAGGAACTAGAACGGTCATCGTATGGCTCCAGTCCTTTCAGGTACCGGGCTTGATAAGGAAAAGTTTACGCCTTTACTTCAATTCTTCCAAAAGTTGCGAAATTGGACCATGCGTCAGAAGTAATGCATCAGGCTCAATTTCATGCCACGGTTCTAAAACAAATTTTCTTTCGAAAGCACGAGGATGAGGTAGTTCTAACTCTTCGCTCTTACTTAGAATATTTCCGTACTGTATGAGATCTAGATCAATAACTCGTGGGCCCCATTTTTCAATACGTACTCGCCCCATACTTTTTTCAATTCCGTGTAGCAATGCAAGTAAATCTATTGCTGCTAAATCACTTTCAATAATGCAGACCGCATTGATGTAATTATCTTGTTCTGGGCCACCCACTGGCTCAGTTTCATACATCGATGAAACTTTCTTTACTTCGGTAGCTGCATTCAAGAGTGCAATTGCGAGATCTACCGCTTCGCGAGGATTTTCTAAGTTTGCACCTAGTGCAACCACTGCTTTCATCGAGTACGTGTGATCTTCACTGCGATATCTGAAAGCTCAGCTTTTACTGGTGCTTGTGGTTTATGCACAGTAACTTCAACTTTTGTAATTCGTGGATCAAGTGCCAACACACGTTCACCAATCTTTCCCGCCAGTCTCTCAATTAAAATTACGCGATCGCCTTCAATCTCTTCCACTACAAGTTCGGCAACTGCGCCATAGTCAACGGTGTCGGCAATTGAATCTGAAAGAGAGGCTTTTGCCAGATCAATCGATAAGGCAAGATCAACGAGAAAGATCTGACCTTCTTCGGCTTCGAAATCGAATAGACCGTGATATCCAAATGCACGAATACCAGTGAGCAGAATCTGATCGCTCATGCGCTAATTATTTCTTTATGTGGTTTCACACTATGAACTCTAATGGCCCAAATGCCTGTGGTGGATAACCTTTTTGTCAGCTCGATTGTTGCCCCTTCGCGTAAATCGGGATTATCGCCACCAAGAAATCTCTTGCGGCTTGCACCAACGAGTACTGGATAACCCAAGTCTACGAACTTAGATATCGAATCAATTATTGCCCAGTTATGTTCGCCATCTTTTGCAAATCCAAGACCGGGATCGATAATCAAATTCTCTTTCTTTATTCCCGCTTTCAGCGCTGCAGAAATTCTCTCTTCAATTTCAGTAATTACTTCGCTAACTACATCGCCATAAACTGCACGGGAATTCATATCTTTTGAGTGACCGCGCCAATGCATTGCAATATATGGAAGGTTGAGTCTTGCTGCAGTTGCAAGCATTTGGGGATCAGCCAGACCCCCACTCACATCATTGATAATTGAAGCCCCCGCTTCTACCGCTTGGCTCGCAACTTCTGACCTCATAGTGTCGATACTGATCCTTGCACCTGATTTAGCGATCTCTTTTATAACAGGAATCACTCGATCTAATTCTTCTTGAGTACTTATTCGTTCTGCGCCAGGTTTAGTGGATTCACCACCAACATCGATGATATCTACGCCTTCTGAAATCATTTCATGTGCGCGTCGAATAGCAGATTCAAAATCATTATGTCTTCCGCCATCAGCAAAAGAGTCGGGGGTGATATTGAGAATCCCCATTACCAACATGAGATTTACTTACTTGTAATTAGGCTGATTGCTTCGGCGCGAGTTGCAGGATTTGTAAGTGCGCCACGAACCGCGCTTGTCGTGGTGCGAGCATGTGATTTCTTTACTCCACGCATCGACATACACAAATGTTCACAATCGATGATGACAATGACGCCTAGTGGATTGAGAATCTTTACCATCGCATCAGCAATTTGAGTAGTAAGTCTTTCTTGCACTTGAGGGCGCTTTGCATAGAGATCAACTAGTCGTGCAACTTTCGAGAGTCCAGTTATTTTTCCCCGCGGGATATATCCAACATGTGCGACTCCGTGAAAGGGGGTGAGATGGTGTTCGCATTGCGAAAAGACTTCGATATCTCTAATGATTACAAGCTCTTCGTGGCCAATATCAAAAGTAGTTGTTAGAACATCTTCTGGGGATTGCCATAAACCTTCGTAATTTTCTTTCATCGCGCGAGCAACTCGTGCAGGTGTTTCCTTCAAACCTTCGCGATCTGGATCTTCACCAAGCGCGCTTAGTAATTCACGAACAGCACGTTCTGCGCGATCCTGATCGTATGGGTGCGCAGCCCTGCCATCACCATGTGAAATTGGATTTATTTCACTCACTCTTTGGCTTCCTCTTTGAAACTTTCTTTACTGGTTCTGCCTCTGCAACAATTTTTGCAGGCACAACAACAGGTGGTTTATCTGAAGGTATTCGCGTTGCAGAACCAGTCCAGGCCGGACGACGTGGCCATGCCTTTACCTTTGAGAAGATCTCTGAAATCTCATCTTTATTGAGCGTCTCTTTATCTAGCAATTGCAAAACCATTTCATCCAAGATGGAACGGTTTGCAACCAAAATATCGAATGCTTCTTGATGTGCATTCTCAATAAGTGTGCGGATTTCGCGATCCACAATTCCAGCTACATTTTCTGAGTAATCACGTTGGTGTCCGAAATCGCGACCCATAAATGGCTCTGATTCTGAACCGCCCAATTTGATTGCACCAATCGCTTCAGTCATTCCATATTGAGTAACCATTGCGCGAGCAAGCGCGGTCGCCTTTTCAATATCGTTTGATGCTCCAGTTGATGGATCGTGGAAGATTAATTCTTCAGCTGCGCGTCCGCCTAATGAGTATGCCAATTGATCAAGTAGTTGATTACGCGTAGTCGAATACTTATCTTCATCCGGCAAAACCATTGTGTAACCAAGTGCTCGACCGCGCGGCATAATTGTAATTTTATGAACGGGATCAGTGTGTGGAAGCGCAAATGCAACGAGTGCATGTCCACCTTCGTGATAAGCAGTAACTCGGCGCTCATCATCGCTCATGATGCGTGATTTGCGTTGTGGGCCAGCCATAACACGATCAATCGCTTCATCGAGTTCAGTATTGGTAATTAGCTTCTTCTCTTCGCGAGCAGTAAGTAGGGCAGCTTCATTGAGAACATTTGCTAGATCGGCACCCGTAAAGCCAGGCGTACGACGTGCATAATTGATGAGATCGACGCTCTCATCAATTGGCTTGTTTTTAGAATGTACTTTGAGAATTTCTTCACGACCCTTGAGATCTGGTCGGTCAACTGCAATCTGGCGATCAAAACGACCTGGGCGCAAAAGTGCGGGATCCAAAACATCTGGGCGGTTAGTTGCGGCAATCAAAATTACTTTCGTATTTTCTTCAAAGCCATCCATCTCAACTAATAATTGGTTGAGCGTTTGTTCGCGTTCATCGTGACCGCCACCCATTCCAGCACCGCGCTGGCGACCCACTGCATCGATTTCGTCAACGAAAACAATAGAGGGTGAATTTTCTTTTGCTTGCGTAAAGAGATCGCGAACACGAGCAGCACCGACACCAACAAACATTTCTACAAAGTCAGAACCGGAGATTGAATAGAAAGGAACCCCGGCTTCACCGGCTACTGCGCGAGCTAAAAGAGTCTTTCCTGTTCCTGGAGGGCCGTAGAGCAAAACTCCTTTAGGAATCTTCGCACCAAGTACTCCATATTTTTCAGGATTTGCAAGAAAATCTTTAATCTCTTCGAGTTCGGCAATCGCTTCATCAGCACCTGCAACATCTTTGAATGTTGTCTTTGGTACATCGTTGCTCTGTAACTTGGCGCGAGTGCGACCAAATTGAAATACACGATTTCCTCCGCCTTGTGCTTGGCTCATCATGAAGAAGAAGAGCAAACCGATTACTAAAATTGGTGCAAAGGAAAAGAGGAATGAGACTAAAAGTGATTGCGTTGGAACATCAACATTCCAGCCCTTTGATGGTGGATTTCCGGTAAGTGCATCAATAATTGTTGGCTCTTGGCGGGCTACATAAGATGCCTCTACTTTGCTTGATCCATTTATTGTCTTGCCTGCTTTGAGAATAAGACGAATCTTCTGGCTCTTATCTATAACTACTGCAGACTCAACCTCTGATGTTGAAATAGCATCAAGAACTTGCGAAGTTTGTACCTTTGTATATTTATTACCAGCACTTGTTATTTGTCCGAAAATTGAAACTGCAAAAATGGCAGCGATAATCCAGAAGAGTGGTCCTCGAAAGAGTCGCCCCATTCGAGTTGTTGGCTTCTTTGGAGCCTCTTTCTTCTTGACATCTTTAGAAAGTTTTTTTGAAGGAAAACTCTTCTTAGGTGCCTTCTGATTCTCTGTCATATTTCGAAATATCTCGTCTCGTTGTTAGGGGAAATTATGAGTACATATGTTTTGCAAGAACACCGATAAATGGCAAGTTGCGATATTTCTCATCAAAGTCGAGTCCGTAACCAACTACGAAATCAGGCGGAATATCAAAACCGACATACTTAACATTGACTTCTACTTTGGCAGATTCTGGTTTGCGCAAGATTGAAAGAATTTCAACGCTGCCAGCCCCGCGAGATTCAAGATTTGTTTTGAGCCAAGAAAGAGTTAGTCCTGAGTCGACGATATCTTCGACAATCAAAACATTGCGGCCAGTGATGTCGCGATCTAAATCTTTTAGGATTCGTACAACTCCGCTTGATTTTGTTCCAGAACCGTAAGAAGAGACTGCCATCCAATCCATATCAACATGGCGCTGTAGTGCACGTGAAAGATCGGCAACTGCCATAACTGCGCCCTTGAGAACACCAATCAAAAGTAAATCTTTATTTTCGTAATCTTTATCGACGCGTGCAGCTAACTCTTTAATCTTTTCTTGTAGCGCTTTTTCATCAACGATGACACGTTCAATATCGCTTTCGATTTTCGATAGATCCACGGTGCTCCCTCAAGTTGGCTTCAATGCTGCAAGAGCGAAAGTCTGCCCGATAAACGGGAAACCTTCACACCGCCAGGGAGGTGAGCGGGGCCTTGCCCGCTCCACGCGGTGACCAACGCCTCAACTGCGCTCACATGTTCAGCGCTGAGGGAGCCCGACGGCGCCCCAGCGGCATAAATAGCGCGGCGCAAGATTCGGGTGCGGATTGCCCTGGGAAGGGCTGCCAGTTTCTCGCAATCTAGATCCGCTAAATCCATTGCACCAATCACATTTTCTGCCAGCCCATCTAAGGCATCTGCATCGTCGCGTAAGAGATTCGCACTTCGCGCTAGTGCTTCAGAAATTCCTGGGCCGATATTTTCTTCAAGGATTGGCATGACAACATTGCGAACACGCACGCGCGCAAACTGTGTATCTAAATTGTGTGGATCATTCCACGGCGAGAGATTCATTTCGTTGCAGGCAGCTTCAGTTTGTTGGCGAGTAATCGCTAAGAGCGGACGAAAATATTTTCCATTTACTTGCGCCATAGCAGATAAGGAACGCGTTCCTGAGCCTCGCGCTAATCCCAACAAAACTGATTCGGCTTGATCATCTCGAGTATGTCCTAGATAAATTGCTACCGCTCCATATTTTTGCGCGCACATGTCCAGCGCTTCATAACGCGCCTTGCGTGCAGAAGCTTCTAAACCTTCATTGATTTCAACCTTAACTTTCACAATTTCATTTTCAGTGATGCCCATACCGTTTAGCTGTTCAATAACTTTGCTTGCTTGTTTACTGGAAGCATCTTGTAATTGGTGATCTACCGTAACTCCTACTACTCGAATTGCTGCAAGTGGCGCTTCAATAGAAAGTGCGTAAGCAAGTGCGAGCGAATCTGCGCCACCTGAAATTGCTACAAGAACACAATCGCCGGCTTCGAACTGCACGAGTGATGCACGCACAGCATTACGAATTACAACTGCGCTAGGAGTTGAGGCCATGCGATAAGACTAGACCCGGCCACCAAATGGCATAAGCCCATTGACGCTATAAATGCTCGAGAAAAGCAGACCTTTACCTTTTGAATTCGCTTCCCACATCATTCCATTACCTGCATAAATTGTGATGTGGTGAATTGTCGAGATTGTTCCTTTGTATGAATAGAAAAGAAGATCACCTGGCTCTAAATCATTGAGTGAAACATGCTTTGTATAACCCGAATAGAGCGCAGAGTTGAGACGATCCCAGTTTGGCCAATCAAGACCTGCATATCTATAAGATGCAAAAACTAAACCTGAGCAGTCAAAAGTATTCGGACCTTGAGTACCCCACACATATGGTTTGCGCGCAGTTACCTGTTTCTTCGCAAACTCAACTGCTTTGAGCCGTTGCGCTTGCGTGGTTCTAATAGTTGACCGGCCCTTGAAGCCAAGATCTGGCCAAATTTTCTTCTGGCCAGCTGTGTTTGCAGCTGTATTTGCTTGGCTCTCTTCGAGCAGCGCTAATTGGCGTTGTTGTTCAAGTGTTGTTCGAACTTTCTTAGCACTTGCAAGCTCTTTCATAATTGCATCTTGTACTTTTTGCAACTTGGCAACTTCTTTAGCTTGCTCTGCTTTAGCATCATCAGCAATTTTTTTAGCTGCTGCAACTTTATCTGTTGCTTTCTGCTGTGCAATCTTTGCCTCATCTGCTGCGCGCTTTGCAGCACGGGCAATAACTTCGGCAGCCTTAAATCTTTCGAGCGCAACGCTGTTCTGTGAACCTAGCGTGCTCAAAGTAGATAACTGATCAATCAAATCTTGTGGACCGTTTGCGCTAAGCAGCGGTTGAATATCGCTCATGCTTCCGCCCATGATGTAAGCATTTGCGGCCATCTTGCCGATTACTCGATGTGCTTGCGTTACCGCTTGCGCAGTTTCTGCAGCATGCGCTGCTGCGGCTTGTGCGGCTTTCGTGGCAATTGCTAATTCGTTTTGTGCTCGTACATATAAGGCTTGGGCAGCATTTGCTTTGACCGTAAGGGTTCTCAACGTTTGATTAGCTGCTGCCAATTTTTTAGTCGCAGCATCTGCTGCCTTTTTCTTTCCAGCTTCAATCTTCTTAGCTGCTTCGATTTCTGCAAGTGTAGGTTTTGGAGTTTTTGCTAAAGCAGGCGTTGTACCCAATGTGAGCGCAAGGGCAAGCGCAAGTGAGAGCGCTCTGTATTGTCTCAATGCAAACCCCCAGGGAAGTGACTGACCTTAAGGATAAGACAGCGACCTTTGAAAATTAGGGTTTTACCCTTGAGTGTCTCTAATTTGCTACGTCACGACGTACAAAAAGAAAAGTAGCAATTGTCACTGCAACGCCAACATAAATCCCACCGACAAGAAGTGCATGCGAATATTCGATTCCTGTCGTTGATCCTGTTGGTGCCCCACCACTAGCAATTGCTGCAAGCTGTGCACCTGGTAACCAATTTTGTAATGAGTTCTTTACTGCAACTAATAAATTCTCAACGATGAGTAGCCACAGAACACCTAATGAAATTGCACTAATAGGTGAACGTAATAAGAGTCCAAGGACCATCCCGATAGTTCCAAAACCAATGACAGAGATGATTACATTGATAAAGGTTGTAAAGATTGCATGTCGACCATCGGCCCCGAACCAAAGATCTGTTGGGACTTTAGCTCCTGGCGCCAAAATTACCGATGCGCCGATGCTCACAATTGCAGCAAGAATGATCATTACTAATGCAAATAGTTTCATTGCAATAAATTTGCCAAGCAGAATTCGTATCCGACCAGGTTGGCGAACTAAGAGATTACGCAATGTTCCATAGGTATATTCCTGCGCAGTCTGTGCAGCAAAAACGCAGAGTGCAATGATTCCCAAGAAACCACCAACACTACTAAAACCTTGTACTCCACCAGTTGCAAGGCTCAGAACTTCTCGTCCGACCATGCGGCCACGATCTGAATTACCTTGTGGTGAATCAATAAGCAAGAAGAGTAGTGAAGAGAAAAGCGCACTGAAAAAAACTACTGCTCCCATAGTTCCTAGGAATAAAGTTGGGCGACGTAATTTACGAAGCTCAGCAAAAGCCACATGCCACATTATTTATCTCCCGTCATCTCAAAGAATGTTTCTTCCAAATTAGGAAGTTGGGGCGAAAGTTGAGAAAGCGTTATTCCAGCATCGAATGCCGCTTTATTGAGAATTGCGGCCCATTCCTTTGGACCTTCAACATGGAGAGCACCGTCACGGATGGTTGCGTGATGACCAGCGCTTTTTGCAATTGCTAGCAAGGTATCTAAATCAGATTCGTGTAATCCTTTTGCAATAATTATTGGTTGTTGAGCATGTAATAAATCATCAATCTTTCCGGTAAAAACAACCTCACCTTTACGAAGCATCACTAAGTAATCGCTAATAATTTCGAGTTCTGAAAGTAAGTGCGATGAGACAAATACAGATGTTCCATT
>CAIOIJ010000062.1 GCA_903858325.1 uncultured Actinomycetes bacterium | reverse complement strand
CGCCTTCGCCAAGTTCAATCAAGCAGGAGGCAATTTTTTGGTCGCAACGTGCAACGTGAATTACTTCCTTATTCTTTTTGAAAAGCCTGCGTGCTTCAAAGAAGGATTCAACTGCTTCGTCGTATTTTTTCAATTCGCGTTGTGCGCAACCAATGAGGTGTAAATCGTTAGCGGCACCAATTTCGTTTCCATCGACTAAATGCTCTTGAGCGCATTCATTCATAGTTGAAATAACTTCATCATATTTCTTTGATGTGTACCACCACTCACCTAATGTGCAAGCAAGCTCAAGTGCAATAGGTGATTTATTCTCGCGCAAAATTTTTACTGCTTTACTCATTGCAGTTGCCGCTTCATCCATGCGCTCTAATTGATTGAGGTTGTAACCAATTGCTGAATAAGCTTGGGCAACGCCTTCGCTAGGTGCAGCGCCACCAAGTTGATCATAAATATCACAAGCAGTCTCTGCTAATGCGAGCGCTTCGTCATATTGTCCACGCGCATAAATTCGCGCACTTAATTCATAATATGTACTTGCACGTTCTGCACCTTCGACTTCAGGAATTCGATCCCACAACATCTCTTCTGTTACGAGCTCTTCCATGCCATCGTCTTCGCTCAATGCAGCTCTCCATTTCCGCGCTTGGTGCGCTTGACTCTATACGCAAATCCTTAGGAGCGAGCGAGAATATCGGTAATAGCGAGATGCTTTTTCCCCAGGTTTGGCCGTGCCCCCGCCTTGAGGATTTCAACAGTGATGGTTGAAATCTGAGCAGCGCTCTCTTTATCGAACTTATGGCCCCACGGACATATATTTTCAATCGCGCAGACCCAGCCGTTAGTGCCCATATTGATAACACCGGCTCCACTGGGTGTCGAATAGTAGGTGCTTATCGCAACTTTACGTTTTTCGGTTGGCAAAATATTCATGGCGCCAAGTGATTCAACTGCTGGGCCTGGCGAGTACAGCGGTGAATCAACTTCATTACCCATCACGCCATCGATTTTTGTTACACCTTTGAGTGTATTGAAAGGCCAACGTCCTGGATTCGTAATTACTAAATCTCGATGTACGCCGAGAGTTAAATACTGAGAACCAAGAAAAGTTGACTCGGGTTTATTGATGCTTGGATCGCGCCAAGTAACAATCTCAGACATTGTTCTTTTATCAGGTGTTAGCGTCGTCTTGTTATATGCAGTATTGCCACCTAAAACAATGAGATTCACACCATTTGCAATCGCCTTCTCAACTGATTCGCGCATTTTGATTGTCCAATATTCGCTATGGCCTCCGAAGAGCACTGCATTAGTTTTTGATAGCAGGGATGGATTGGAATCTAAATCAATATCAGTTGCATAATTGATATTGATTCCTAATTTTTCAACAATTTTTAATAGCGGCAATTCCATGTAGCGGACTTGTCCTGCGCCATCACCGTCGTATGGACGATTGAAAGAGACTTTTTCTGCGCGAGTTTCGCGTGCAGCATCTTCGCCTTTATACAATGATTTTCCGCCCCATTGGTTATATGACTGCCATGTAAGCACTGAAGAAACAAAAGTAATTTCACTCGGTGCTCCGGGATTACTTATTGTTAGCGGAATAAAAGAAGAAACTTTTCCTGGGGAATCTAATCTAAATAAGTACTGACCCGGAGGCGTCAATTTATCTGGGCGAAACTTCCATGTTTTTGTAGCCCGTGCTTTTGAAATAAGGCGAGCGCCAATCCCGTTGTAATATCCGGTTCGAAATATAGAAATACTTATCTCGTGTGAATCTCCCACAATTGTCAGAATTGCGCTTTGATCACACACAACACTTGTCCGTGAAAAATATCCTTCGATTCGACCAGCACTCTTACGTCGCGAATAATCGGCACTCATCTTTACTGGAATTGATTGTGCCCAGTTACTGGCTCCCGCCTTTTTATTTTCACGCGCTACCCAGCCAGACTGCGTATCCCAGCCGCATTCAGGGTTCGCTACCGCAGGCGCAGGCATTAGCCCCATGAGCAGTATTAGAGCGAGCAGGCGCCTCATAGACGTGACCATACCGCCCTATTTCGAGTGGACGCT
>CAIOIJ010000061.1 GCA_903858325.1 uncultured Actinomycetes bacterium | reverse complement strand
GATGTAGGTACCACTGCTCGGGTTTGCCATCAGCATCAACAAGGCGATGCCATGCCGGTCCCCCAAAAACTGATTGCCAATTATTTGGTGGAAGTTCTCCGTTTGCGCCTTTGCCATCACGGAATATGTATCGATCGCGTGCTTTTGATCCGATAGGAGAACGCAAAGCTTCTTGAAACCATACATGTTGATCACTGGAGTGGTTCGGAACAATATCGACGATCAACTTCATGCCGTGTTCGTGTGTTTGGAAAATCAAACGCTCGGCATCTGCCAACGTTCCATACATAGGTTCAATATCCATGTAGTTCGCGACATCGTAGCCATGATCATTCTGCGGAGATGGGTACCACGGTGTAATCCAAATTGCATCGACGCCTAAGGACTTTAAATACGGTAGCTTCGAACGAATGCCTTCGATATCGCCGATTCCATCACCATTGCCATCTGCAAATGAGCGGATGTAAATCTGGTAAGTGACCGCATCGCGCCACCAAGCTCGCTCTCCCCGAGGTATCACAGTAAATATTCTTTTAAGAACTCGCGTTCTCTATCTGTGAGAGGGCGAGACTTCTTGGTCTCCGTTGAAGTTGCTACTTGAACAGATTTCAGACGAGCATGAAGTACGCCCTTTAAACTGATTTCATAGTTGAGAACAAAAGAAGAGTTTCCAATTGATTCGACCCAGATGTAAACATCTACAAAAGTGCCTCCCTCATAAATTGGAAGAATGAAATCAACTTCGGCTCGGGCTACAACCATATCCGTGAGAAATGGTGTCTCATTACGTTCGTAGAATTGATACCAGGACCAGTGAAAGCGAGCTTCTTGGGCATAAGTTAAATACTTTGCGTTGTTTACATGGCCAAGCGCGTCTATGTCATCCCAACGAACAAATTGTTGATTGTGGTACTTCATTAGCGCGTGAGCTTTCGATATGTCGCACGATGTGGGCGAGCTGCCTCTGGTCCCAATCGTTCAATCTTATTTGCCTCATACGATTCAAAGTTTCCTTCAAACCAGAACCACTTTGAATCACCCTCGTAGGCGAGAATGTGAGTTGTGATGCGGTCCAAGAACCAACGATCGTGAGAGATCACAACGGCACAACCCGGAAATTCAAGAAGTGCGTTTTCAAGTGAACCCAGTGTTTCAACATCAAGATCGTTTGTTGGCTCATCGAGAAGTAGAAGGTTTCCACCTTGCTTAAGAGTCATTGCAAGGTTGAGACGGTTACGTTCTCCACCTGAGAGAACACCGGCAGGCTTCTGCTGATCTGGACCTTTAAATCCAAATGCGGCAACGTATGCGCGAGATGGCATTTCAACTTGTCCGACCTTCATGAAATCAAGACCGTCTGAAACAACTTCCCACAGTGACTTCTTTGGATCGATGCCACTACGTGACTGATCAACGTATGAAATCTTTACAGTTTCACCAATTTTTACATTTCCAGAATCTGCTGGTTCAAGACCAAGAATTGTCTTAAAGAGAGTTGTCTTTCCCGCACCGTTAGGGCCAATGACACCAACAATTCCGTTACGCGGCAAGGTAAATGAGAGGCCGTCAATTAGTACGCGATCTCCAAAGCCTTTTACTAGATTCTCTACTTCAACAACGACATTTCCAAGGCGTGGACCCGGTGGAATTTGAATCTCTTCAAAGTCGAGCTTGCGCATCTTGTCAGCCTCAGATGCCATCTCTTCATAGCGTGCAAGACGCGCCTTAGATTTAGCTTGGCGGCCCTTTGCATTCTGGCGAACCCAATCAAGTTCTTCTGCAAGTCGCTTTGCGCGCTTTGCATCTTTTTGGCCTTCAACTTTGAGACGTGCAGCTTTTGTCTCTAAGTATGTTGAGTAGTTACCTTCATATGGATATGCGCGACCGCGGTCGAGTTCCAAAATCCATTCGGCAACATTGTCCAAGAAATATCTATCGTGAGTAATAGCAACAACTGTGCCTGGGTACTTGCTCAAGAATTGTTCAAGCCACAAAACAGACTCAGCATCTAAGTGGTTTGTAGGCTCATCAAGTAGTAATAGATCTGGTGCTTGCAATAATAATTTACACAATGCAACACGGCGGCGTTCTCCACCAGATAAAACAGTGACATCGGCATCAGGTGGCGGACAACGCAGAGCATCCATTGCTTGCTCTAATTGCGCATCAAGGTCCCACGCATTGCGATGATCTAACTGCTCCTGAAGGTTTCCCATTTCAGTAAGTAATTTGTCGTAATCGGCATCGGGGTTTGCCATCTCATCAGATACTGCGTTGAAGCGATCGAGCATCGCGATTGTTTCTGCGACGCCCTCTTTTACATTGTCTAAAACATTTTTGGTCTCATCAAGAACCGGCTCCTGCATCAAGATTCCGACTGTGTATCCAGGAGATAAGAATGCTTCACCATTTGATGCAGTTTGTAGTCCAGCCATAATCTGCAGAACAGTTGATTTACCAGCACCATTGGGGCCAACAACGCCGATCTTTGCACCTGGATAAAAGGCCAAAGTCACATCATCCAGAATTACTTTTTCGCCATGCGCTTTGCGCGCCTTTTTCATCGTATAAATAAACTCAGCCATGAGAGGAAACCTTACTCGTTAGTGTCGGTAGACTTAGCATCACACGACCCCTACAGGCGCCTGTAGCTCAGTCGGATAGAGCACCCGCCTTCTAAGCGGGTTGTCGCAGGTTCGATTCCTGCCAGGCGCGCAATCGTTTTTCAGCAAAATATGCAAGTTAAAGAAAAACGACCGGCATATAGCCGGTCGCCTCTCCCTCGTGTAACTAGTGAAGAAATTATCCGATCTTTGCTACCTGTGATAGTGACTTCTTGAGGAGGTCACCAGCAATTACTGCGAAGCCGAGGTTTGCGCCAACATCCTTAGCGCAAGCGCTGCTAAGAATAAATGTTGCAATTGACTTTACAGCTGCTGCTTTTGCCTTATCTGGATAAGCAGTATCTGCCAACATGTATGAAACAAAGCCCATTGTGTATGCGCCTGGCTCTTTTGTTGCGAAGTCATATGTAAGCCAACCATTTGCATCCTGTGTTGCTGATGCAAGGAATGCACTTGTTCCAACTGAATCAGGAGCAACAACGTTGCCAGATGGGTTGATTACATTTGCAATCTTTAGCTTATTTGCAACTGCGTAGTTTACTTCTGCATAAGTGATTGAGTATGGAGTCTTTCCTGCAAGTTGTGCAACACCATTTGATGATGAAGCTCCAACTACACGACCGAGGTTTTCGGTTGCATTGATATTGCCAGGGAATACATCCTTGAAAGTCTTGCTCTTAGCCTTTGTCCAAACTGATGGAACGCTCTTATTGAGGTACATAGTGAAGTTCTCTGAAGTGCCTGATGCATCTGAGCGATACACGACAGTGATCTTCTGGTCAGGCAATGTGAAGTTTCCATTGACTGTTGACTTACGAAGAACAATGAGGTTGCCCTTTGCATCCTTTGCAGGATTTCCAAGACGATCCTTCTTATAAATTGTGACTGTTGTTGTGCGGTTGTTATCTGCAACAATTGCTGGGTCGTTCCAACGTGTAATTGTTCCACCGAAGATTCCAGCAATAGTTGCTGCTGAAAGTTGCAAAGGCTTCTTTGTTGTTGGGAAGTTATAAAGAATTGCTGTAGGTGCAGCAACTAGTGGGATGTGGATGAGTGTTGAACGCTTTGTTGCTGCTGTGTATGCGCCATCTGTCATCCAGAAATCACCGATTGACTTGTCAGAGTTTGACTGGCCGACACCTGAACCTGCAGATGTGTATGTATATGAATCAGTACCTGTTGCAGCAAATGGAGTCTTGCAAGCTTCGATAAGAGCTGCTGGGAAAGATGCTCCGGAACCCTGAATGCTTAGCCCTGCTGCTTGAACAGGAGTTGTTACTACCAAACCAAACGCGATTGCAACTGCTGCAATTTTCGCGATCTTCGAAATTTTCATGTACTTCCCCTCATAGGTGTGAATCTAGTTCTGCACTAGTAAGGTAAAAGTATTGAAACGGGGTTAACCAACAGCCCCTGTATGGCAAACGAAAGTAAACAGTTATATGAACAATTGGTGTCGCTTAGCCAAAGCGGCCAGTGACGTAATTCTCTGTTCGCTTATCGCGTGGACGGCTAAAGATCTCACTTGTAGGCGAAGCCTCAATCATTTGGCCAGGGCCACCATCGGATAAGAAGAATGCTGTGTAATCAGATACACGAGCGGCCTGTTGCATATTGTGTGTCACGATAATGATTGTCATAGTGTCAGAGAGATGACGAATTGTTTCTTCGATACGAAGCGTTGACCCTGGATCAAGGGCTGAACATGGCTCATCCATCAAGAGAACTTGCGGGCGAACAGCAAGGGCTCGAGCAATACAGAGACGCTGTTGTTGGCCACCTGAGAGTGAACCACCATGTGCGCCAAGGCGATCCTTTACTTCATTCCATAGACCCGCGCGCTCGAGGCATTCCTCTAGCAGTTCATCTTTATTTGAAACTTTTTGTTGAGAAAGCTTTAGGCCAGAAAGAACGTTTTCACCAATTGTCATTGACGGAAATGGGTTTGGCTTCTGAAAAACCATTCCGATTTGAAGACGAATTTTTGTTACATCTGTACCTGGCGCATAAACATCTTTGCCATCGAGCAGAACTTCACCAGCCATTGCTGCACCTGGGATAAATTCGTGCATACGATTGATGGTGCGAATAAATGTAGATTTACCACAACCTGATGGACCGATAAGAGCAGTAACAGTTCCTGCAGCAAAATCTAAATTGACATCTGAAAGAACGTGATTATTACCAAACCAAGCATGAATGCCACGTGTTTCAAGCCCAGTACCCATTGCGCGAGTACCTGGAACTTTCTGCTCTTTGGCATTTGCGACATCTGCTAACGACGATGGTCGGGTTGTTGTTTCCATGTTTTCTTTCTCGCTTTCGTGTGATTCGTTCATCGCGCAACCTTTCGAGTGCCAAGCAGACGTGCAAGGGTAAAGAGAATAAGCACGAGGACCATGAGAACAAGTAAGCCTGCCCAGGCACGTGTAAGCGCCTCTGGTGAACCGGCATTGAAAGATTTCCAAATGTAATAAGGCAGTGAACCAATTGGCCCGCTAAAAGCATTGGGATTTACGGTGTCACCGCCACCAGTAAGTAGAAGTAGCGGAGCGGTTTCGCCTGCAATGCGCGCAATACCCAAAATAATTGCTGTAATAAGTCCACTTCTTGCAGCTGGCAAAACAATCATGGCAACTGTGCGCCATTGCGTGCCGCCTAATGCAACACCAGCTTCGCGCAAATCATTAGGGATCAACTTCAATACTTCTTGCGATGTTCGCGCGATTGTTGGAATCATCAAAATTGTAAGAGCGAGCGAACCCATAAAAGCCGAATATGCATGGGTAATTGGATACAAAATTGCAGAGAGAATAAATAAGCCAGCGACAACAGAAGGTACACCGCTCATCGCTTGCACTAAGAATTGAATTGGTCGAGTAAAGACTCCACGAATTTCAGTTAGGTACAAGGCGGTAAGAATTCCAATAGGAATACTCATTACGAGTGCGAGTGCGACAAGGGTTACTGTTCCTGTGATTGCGTGTAGTAGTCCACCAGATGTGAGTGGATCTGTAGGTGCCGCTTGCGACATATCATGTGTAAATATTCCGAAATTTATTCCCTTGATTCCCTTTACAACAACAGTAGCGATAATGCTTCCGATTGGAATTACAGTTACAACTGCCCCTATTGCGACAAGTGAATTTACAAATGCATCTTTAGCCGCTGCGCTTCCACGAGTAAACCATTGAAAACCTGCGGTAAGTGACATGTAGATAGCAAAGAAAAGCGTGAAGTATGCCAACTTGCCTTTCATGGGAGTGACAGCCACTACTAGATATGAACCAAGAATTGCTAATAGAAATAGTGAAAGATCGCGTAGACGATCTTTTGGAGATGCTGCCCAGGGACGTGTAGGGGTCGGCGCGCTAATGGTTGTCATCGCCCCGACTTTCCAGTTGTTCTAACTATTAATTCGGCAATTGCATTGACAATTAGCGTGAGCAAGAAGAGCACGAGACCAGCAGCCATGAGTGCTTTGATTTCGTAAGGACTGGCTTCGCCAAATTTCAAAATGATGAGTGATGCAACGTTTCCGCCAGCACCAAGGAGGACTTGCCAGTTGATTTGAAAAACAATGTTGAGCACGGTGTAAACCGCCACTGTTTCACCCATTGCGCGGCCAAGACCCAGCATTGCTCCACCAATTACACCGCTCTTACCATGTGGAATAACTACGGCTTTAATCATTGCCCATCGAGTTGCGCCGAGTGCATATGCGGCTTGAATTCGATCTAGTGGTGCTTGCGAAAATATTTCACGAGAAACGGATGTAATAATTGGAATAATCATGATTGCAAGAACAACACCTGCAACAAATGGTGAGCGAGTTACAACATACGGATGTAATTTGAAGAATGGCAACCACCCAAAATAGTGATTGAGAAGTTTTGCCCAATATTCAACACTGGGCATAAGTACTAGGAATCCCCAAATACCATAAAGGATTGATGGAAATGCTGCCATCATGTCGATAATTGCAATCAGAATTTTTTTCAACCAACCGGGTGCGTAAAAATTCATAAAAAGTGCCGAGAAAACAGAAACAGGAAGTGCAATTGCAACTGCAACTATGGAACAAAGAATGGTTCCAACAAGCATTGCTGCAATTCCGAAATGACTTTCAGTAACATTTCCCGCATCATCAGTTGAAATACTCCAATCGGATGATGTTAGAAAATTCAAACCTTCTGATCGCAAAATTTCAAAGCCGCGATAGCCGAGAAAAATTGCAATGAGACCTAAAATTATGAGAGAAGAAAGTCCACCTGCAGTTACGACTGCGCGAAAAACTTTGTCAGAAAAACGCGGCTCCGTTGTAAGTTCGCGTGGCGCAGGGATCGGGCGCTCAGGAGCAATCGTTGACATGCACCGAATCCTGCTCGTAACTGGGCGAAAATAGGCAGATGCTTGGTTACGAGAAGGTGAACGAGAAGTGAAATAACAGGGGACTTTTTTTGGCTCCATGAGCGCGAGCGCCTAAGGTATCCACATGGCTAATGAGCAACCCAACCTGATCTGGATCGACTGTGAGATGACCGGTCTCTCCCTTGAGACAGATGCCTTAGTTGAAATTGCCGTACTGGTTACGGATTCAGAGCTCAATGTCATCGGCGATGGGATCGATGTAGTTATCCATGCAACCGATGGCCAACTAGAAGGTATGAACGATTTCGTGCGCGAGATGCATACAAATTCTGGCCTTATAACCGAGATCCCTAATGGCATTTCGATGGCCGATGCCGAAGCGAAAATAATTGCATACCTTGAGAGTGCATCAACGGTTGCAGGCAAGTCTCCCTTGGCCGGAAATTCAGTGGGCGTCGACCGCTCATTTATCGATCGTGATATGCCGGCCCTCAGTAAATATCTGCATTACCGAACCATCGATGTTTCTTCCATCAAAGAATTAGCCCGCCGCTGGTATCCGAAAGCATATTTCGGCGCCCCAGCAAAGACTGGCAACCATCGCGCCCTTGGCGATATACAAGATTCAATCGCGGAATTGGCCTACTACCGCTCGGCAATCTTCAATGATGCGAGCGCGCAGGGAAACGAGGATAGTAAGTAGCAAGGTAGACTTTGCTACTCATGGTGGACGTAGCTCAGCTGGTAGAGCACCCGGTTGTGGTCCGGGATGTCGCGGGTTCGAGCCCCGTCGTTCACCCCAATATTTTTTAGTTGAAAGCGGGCTTTCGTGAATTCCAAGATATTCGATGTTGTTATCGAAATTCCTGCTGGCTCACGCAACAAATACGAGATTCATCACGAGACTGGCGAAATTCGCCTCGATCGCATGCTCTTTACATCAACTCGTTTTCCTCATGACTACGGCTTTGTAAAAAACACACTTAGCCTCGATGGAGATCCACTCGATGCACTCGTTATGTTGGATGAGCCAACTTTCCCCGGCTGCGTTGTTTCATGTCGCGCAGTTGGAATGTTTCACATGGTTGATGAAAAAGGCGGCGACGACAAACTTCTCTGCGTTGCAGCTGGTGATATTCGCAAAGAGCGCATTCAGGATTTAGAAGATGTTGCAGAGTACGAACTCTCCGAAATACAGCACTTCTTTGAGGTTTACAAAACACTTGAGCCAGGCAAAGAAGTACATGGCGGTGATTGGGTCAACCGCGCAGCAGCTGAGGCTGAAATTATCAATTCGTATGCTCGCTATACAGGCCCAAAACATAGATAATTTTTCACCACTTATAACTTAGGGAGAGCTAAGTGATCAATAGCGGAGATACAGCATGGGTGTTAGCTAGCGCTGCACTGGTTCTATTTATGACTCCAGGTCTTGCCGTATTTTACGGCGGCATGGTTCGCGCAAAGAGCGCACTCAACATGATGATGATGTCTTTTGCTGCAATCGGCGTTACAACAATTATCTGGGTTCTCTACGGTTACTCACTTGCCTTTGGAAAATCCCATAACGGAATCATTGGCGGATTTGAGCACTTTGGTCTTGCCGGCACTCTCAATGAGGTAGTTGGCCCACAGGATCACCAAATTCCAACTCTTGCATTTGCAATGTTTCAACTTACCTTTGCAATCATCACCGTTGCACTTTTATCTGGCGCAATTGCAGATCGCGCAAAATACGGTTCGTGGGTTCTCTTCGTTGCAATTTGGATAACACTTGTTTATCTACCCGTTGCACATTGGGCATTTGCCGGACAAGGCGGCACTGGCGGTTGGATCATCGACAAACTAGGTGCACTCGATTTTGCAGGTGGCACGGTTGTTGAAATCAATTCAGGTGCTGCAGCCCTTGCTCTAGCTTTAGTTTTAGGTAAGCGCGATGGTTTCAAACGCGATCCAATGCGTCCACACAATATGCCACTTGTATTACTTGGCGCCGGAATGCTCTGGTTTGGTTGGTTTGGTTTCAATGCAGGCAGCGCACTATCTGCCGGTTCACTTGCAGCAACTGCAATGATCAACACACAAATCGCAACTGCCGCAGCATCAATGACATGGGTCTTATTCGAAAAGCGTCGTGATGGAAAAGCCACAACACTTGGTGTTGCCTCTGGCGCAGTTGCCGGCGCGGTTGCAATCACACCCGCATGCGGTTTCGTAAATCCACTTGGCGCACTCATCATCGGACTCATTGCAGGTGTGTTGAGCGCGCACGCAGTTTCGCGCAAATATAAATGGGGTTATGACGATTCACTCGATGTAGTTGGTGTTCATGGCATCGGTGGAATTTTGGGAATGCTCAGCATTGGCTTCCTTGCAACAACTACAGCAAATGAAGCCGGCGGCCTTGGCCTTCTTATGCACGGAGGAACTTCACTACTCACTAAACAATTTATCGCCATCGTTGTTGCCGCAGCTTTCTCATTCTGCGCCACTTGGTTGATTGCTCAGGCAATCTCCAAAACAATCGGCTTCCGCGTGTATCGCGATGATGAACTCAACGGCCTGGATACAACTTTCCACGCCGAATCGGCATACGACATCACCGGAAATTCAAACCGCTACTAGTATTTACAACAACTAAGAATCGAGAGAGATATGAAACTAATCACCGCTATCGTCAAACCTGCAAAGGTCGATGAGATCAAAGTTGCACTACAAAGCGCAGGCGTTGCGGGTATGACTGTTTCTGAAACTCGCGGCTTTGGTCGCCAAAAGGGCCACACTGAAATTTATCGTGGTGCCGAATACACAGTGGATTTCATTCCAAAAGTTCGCATTGAAATTCTTGCTGAAGATTCAGAAGCTGCCAGCATCGTTGATTTGATCGTTGAAACTGCCAACACTGGCTCAATCGGTGATGGAAAAGTCTGGGTTACTCCCGTCGATACAGTTGTTCGAGTGCGCACCGGAGAACGTGGCGGGGATGCGTTATAGGAGCGTGAAAATCTAGACTTTGCGCGATTTCCGCAAGCGCCATTGCGCTGATAGGGTTTGCAGGCATTCGAGGTTTCCCCCTTTGAATGTTCTCGGGTGGTTAGCTCAGTTGGTAGAGCAGGTGACTCTTAATCACCGGGTCGGGGGTTCGAGTCCCTCACCACCCACTTATGTAGGTGAATCCGAGATCTATGGCCAAACCTGTACATTCATTTGTCTCATGTCTTACCGCGCCAACCAGGAGAGTAATAATCGCCATACCAGATTGCTATTTTTTCAACTTCTGAATAGAAATAATCAACTTTCATCCCAAAAGTACTTTCAAATGCTTGCCACCAGAGATTTTGCCTCGTAAGTGATTTCATATATGCGATCACTTTGTCGTGACCAAACTTTGAAATTAAATAATCTACGGCCAACTTACCTCTCGAGTAAATGACAGCGG
>CAIOIJ010000060.1 GCA_903858325.1 uncultured Actinomycetes bacterium | reverse complement strand
GTCGCTACCAAAGATAGCTCCCCCACTAACATCATTGAGATAGAGCAAATCAAGATCTTTGCTCTCCAATTTTTTCTGTGCTGAAATCATATGCTCTGTAGTCTCTGCAGCAAAGCCCACTATTACTTGGCCTTTGCGACGATTGGCAGTAAGTGTTGCAATGAGATCAGGATTTGCCTCTAATTCGATTGAACCAAAGAGTGCCTTTTTGATTTTTTCGCGTGCTACTTGCTTAGGTTTCGCATCTGCAACTGCAGCGCTCATAATCACTACATCACTTGCACTAAAGCGTGCTTGCAATTCATGCAACATTTGATCGGCGCGTTCGACACGAATCATGTGCACCCCTGCAATATCTGAAATCTCACAATTTGCTGCGACTAAAGAAACATCAGCACCGCGTGCAAAAGCTGCTGCGGCTAAAGCAAATCCTTGTTTACCCGAGGAACGATTGCCAATAAACCTCACGGGATCAATTGGTTCGCGGGTTCCGCCTGCAGAGATAAGAATTTTCTTGCCGACTAAATCGCGACGTTGACCAGTGACTTTAGAAAACTCTTCAAGAATTTGCGCGGTATCAGGAAATCTTCCTTGACCAGAATCTTCACCTGTTAGTCGACCAGTAGCGGGTTCCATCACGTGATAACCACGATTACGTAGTGTTGTTACATTAGTTTGTGTTGCGGCGTCATTCCACATATTTGTATGCATCGCCGGCACAATCATGATTGGAGCATTTGTCGCTAAAACTAAATTGGTAAGTAGGTCATCGGCTCTACCTGCAGCGATTCGTGCAATGAGATCGGCAGTAGCTGGACCAATGAGAAAGTAATTAGCTTTCTCTGCCAAGGAAATATGTGTTACGCCGGCAACATTTTCCCAAACCTGTGTGTACACAGCGCGACCTGATAAAGCTTCCCATGTAGCGCTGCCAATAAAGTTCAAAGATGAAGGCGTTGGTACTACAGTGACTGAATAACCATCATCTTGAAGCCTTCGAAGTAAATCGCATGCTTTATAGGCGGCAATTCCACCGCCAACACCGAGAACTACTTCTTTTCCGCTTTTATTCATTGCCCTCGTGCACGCGCGAAATTACGCGGTTGGTTCGAGATTCTCAATCGTCAATAGGCCTTCGTTAATTTCGCGTAGGGCTATTGAAAGTGGCTTCTCGTGAACATGTGTTTCGACCAAAGGTCCAACATATTCGAGTAAGCCTTCACCGAGTTGTGAATAATATGCATTGATCTGGCGCGCACGCTTTGCTGCATAGAGAACGAGTCCGTATTTCGATCCACTCTTATCCAAAAGTTCATCAATCGGTGGATTTGTGATTCCGTCCATGTAATACCCCTAACAATGCGATGTATTGACAGCTAGCTCAGCGGCTAAGCAGAGGCCAAGGATACCAGTTGCTCGACAACTTCATTGACCGAAGTATTTACGATAACAAGGTCGAATGAAGGCGCTGCCGCTAGCTCTTCTTGGGCTAGCGCAAGGCGTTCTGTGCGCCTCTCAGGACTATCAGTGCCTCTGCCTTCAAGCCTAGATACCAAATCTTCCCAACTGGGAGGTGCCAAAAATATCAATAGCGCTTCAGGCATATGTGATTTTACTTGCTTGGCACCATCTATTTCGATTTCCAATAAAACATTGTGTCCTTGATCCAGTGCATCTTCCACGCCTTTCTGCGGTGTTCCATATTTCGCACCTGCAAATTGTGCCCACTCGAGAAAATGAGATGCATCAATTCTTTTCTGAAACTCGACATCATCGATGAAGAAATAATCGACTCCATCTATTTCATTGGTGCGTGGTTCGCGCGTTGTCGCCGAAATACTCACCCAATAGTCACCTGTTGCTCGAAGTTGCGCAGCTACCGTGCTCTTTCCTACGCCGCCAGGACCTGACAAAACAATCAACTTTCCGCGCCTCATTTTTTGGGGTGCTGCAGCGAATTCCTTGAGAAGATTTTTTAGTTGATGCGCGCCTAAACCTTTGATACGCCGCGTTGATGAAATATTGAGGCGTTCCATAATGGAGAGCGCACGAATTTTGCCAACACCAGTAATAGATTCCAACATCTCGGCTACACGCATCTTCGATATCGCTTCATCAGATTGTGCAAGGGCGTAAACGCTTGGAAGATCTAGTGCCCCACTTTTGATCTGCGCCTTGATTTCGGCTCTGCGTTTGCGTGCATAACTTGCTTTAGCTAATGCAGCGCTTCTCTCTTCCGGTGTCAGTTTTGGAGGAGTTGGCATAGTCTAAATCTATCGGTAAAAACTAAATGCTCTCTGCAAGAATTTGCGCAGCTTTATCTCTCATTGCTGGAGCACCCTGTGACCATAGTGACGTTATTGGGCGACCGATGACTACATAATTGGCGCCGCGCGTGAGCGCCTGCTGCGGTGTCATAACTCGTACTTGATCATCTCCCCCTTGTGAATCGGCGGGGCGAACTCCTGGGGTAATAATGATTGGTGCGGCGCCAACACTTTCTCTAATCGCCTCAATTTCAAATGGCGATGAAACGATTGCTCGTGCTCCGCCGCCGACGGCAACTTTGGCCAATTGTGCCGCGCTCATCAATGCATTACTGGCAAAACCTAAATCCTTGAGATCAGCATCTGATAGCGAAGTAAGAATTGTTACCGCAGTTATATCGGTACTGGGAGCGTTTTCAACTGCACTCGAAACCATTGCTGCTCCGCCAGCTGCGTGCACTGTGAGAAAACGAGGTTTCAAATGCGCTACTGCTCGCGTTGCACCAGCAACAGTGTGTGGAATATCGTGCAATTTCAAATCCAAAAAAATTTCAACGCCGTGTTGCGCAATAATCTCTTCTACGCCTTTACTGCCAAACATTGCAAAAAATTCTAAACCGAGTTTATATACACCAATAGATTCACGCGTGCACTCAATCCATTTGTGCGCAATCTGTAAATCAGAAGTATCAAGCGCCAAAATCAGAGGTGAGGCGTTATTCATGCGTTTCATCGCTTCTATGTGCATACCCAATTGCATCCTTGAGTTGCTTGAAACCTTTTTCCGCTAGCAGTGCCTTGAGCTCTTCTTGAATCTGCGGAATAGCCATTGGATTTCCAAAACTTGCGGTTCCCACTGATACACCACTTGCACCAGCCAGAATCATTTCAAATGCATCTCGACCACTTGCTACTCCGCCCATTCCAAGAATTGGAACGTGTGGCATCGCCGCATGTACTTGATAAATGGCACGAACAGCAATGGGGCGAATTGCTGGACCAGATAAGCCACCAGTTTTTCCTCCCAGATGCGGACGCATTGTTGAAACGTTGATGACCATTCCTAAAACAGTATTGATCAGGGCTAATCCATCTGCACCTGCATCAACAACTCCGCGCGCGATAGAAACTATGTCGGTCACATCAGGTGAAAGTTTGGCAATGATAGGGATTTCTCCGCCAATAGTGCGACGTACGCCATCAATAACTTTTCTTGAGGCTTCGGGGTCGCACGCAAATACCAGACCGCGGTTTTCAACATTGGGACACGAGATATTTACTTCAATTGCACTAATTCCCGCAACGGCGCGAAGTTTTCGAGCTAGCGTTGAATATTCTTCAACGGTCTCCCCCGCAATAGAAACAATAATGCGAGCTTTTTGTTCGATGAGCCACGGAATATCTTTTTCTAGAAAAGTATCAATTCCTGGACCCTGCAAACCTATCGAATTGAGCATTCCGCTTGGCGTTTCAGCCATTCGAGGAGTTGGTCTACCGAGTCGAGCCTTGTTCATAATTGATTTCGTGACTACTGCACCAATATCTTTGAGTGGAAAGAATTGCGCTAATTCCTTACCTGAACTTGCGCAGCCACTGGCAGTAAAAAGTGGTGTTGGAAACCACGCATTGCTAAATGTTGTTGAGAAATCTACCGCGGTCATGGTTGCACCAACGGATTCTTGCCTACTAGATCCCACATAACATCGGCGCCATCCATAACGGGGCCATCAATACAACTACGCAACATCGAAATCGAATTATCACTATTGCGCACCGGCAATACGCAAGTCATACAGATACCAATTCCGCAGGCCATTGATTCTTCTACCGCGCATTGGTGTACAACATCGGTACTTTCAGTCAGCGCTGAAATTGCGGAGAGCATTCCCATTGGACCACACGAGTAAATAACTGCAACATCTAAATCAGAAATCAATTCTGTAATCGGATCCGTTACCTTTCCTGCAATACCCATAGAGCCATCTTCAGTATAAATACGTAGCGAATTTACAGAGCGCTTGCCTTCCATTGGAGCGTAAATCTTGCCAGCGGTGCTTGCTCCTAAGAGCATGTCTACTTTGCAACCACGAGTTTTCAAGACTTCAGCTAAACCAAAGAGCGGTGCAGAACCATATCCTCCACCAACGAGCAGTACTTGAACGGGCTCCGTTGGGATACCGAAAGCGCTTCCCAGTGGTGCAACTAAATCAATGATTGCCCCTTCAGGCTGAGAACATAACCATTTGCTGCCTTGTCCATGTGGAGCAACAATGAGTTCCATCGTGCCACCAAAAGATGCACTGTGCGCTACGCGCGAAATTGCAAAAGCGCGTCGCAAAATCATCCGCGAAGAATCGCCACCAACATTGATTGCTACAAAGTTTCCTGGTTTACAGCGATCTACTAAGTCGCCAACACTGATGAGAATTTGGTGGTACTGACCTACCAACTTATTTCCGACAATGGTCGCTCGTAGTTGCGCAGCATTCCTATTTATCTGTGACATCAGGAGAGTAACCAACTTTGAATTGGCTTGACTGATAACTCTTCGTGCTGCAATGCACGGATTCCTTGAACTGCCGCAGCAAAACCTGCAGTCGTTGTAATACATGGCACTGAACGCTGAATCGCAGCTGTGCGAATAGCCCAACCATCTTGTCGAGTGCCACGGCCTACAGGTGTATTAATCACTAGAGAAATATCTCCAGAATTGAGGATTTCTACAATAGTTGGCTCACCTAATGGGCCACTTCCTTGCGAATTTTTTCGAACATGTGTTGAAGCGATGCCATGCTGTGAGAGAAATTGCGAAGTTCCCACCGTTGCAAGGATTGTGAAACCAAGGGCACTGAGTTCGCGAGCAGGTGCAATGCCTGCATTTTTATCTTTATCGGCAAGGGAAATAAATGCTTTTCCGCTCTTGGGAAGTGGACCAAAAGCACTTATTTGGCTCTTGGCGTAACTTTCACCAAATGAATCTGCAATGCCCATAACTTCACCAGTTGAACGCATCTCTGGACCGAGCACTGCATCAACTCCGCGACCATCGCTTCTGCGGAATCTATTCCATGGTAGAACTGCTTCTTTGACGGAGATTCCGTGCGCAACTCCATCTCCAACACTTGGTAATAGACCTTCCAGGCGTAACTGCGCAATTGTCGAACCCACAGATATGCGAGCAGCAGCTTTAGCAAGAGGAACACCTGTTGCTTTACTTACAAATGGAACTGTTCTTGAAGCTCGTGGGTTTGCTTCCAATACATAGAGAATATCTTGCGCGACTGCGAATTGAATATTGATCAATCCGCGAACACCCACTCCTGTTGCAATTTTGAGTGTCGCTTCCCTGATCTCAACTAATTGCTGTACAGACATGGTCATAGAAGGCAATACGCAAGCACTATCTCCTGAGTGAATACCAGCCTCTTCAATATGTTCCATTACGCCACCGAGAAAGAGTTCATCGCCATCGAAGAGGGCATCAACATCGATTTCAATTGCACTATCGAGAAAACGATCAACAAGAACGGGACGGTCGGGAGTTATATCTGTTGCGCGCGAAATAAATCCAGCTAAAGATTCATCGTCGTACACAATTTCCATGCCGCGACCACCTAATACAAAAGAGGGGCGCACGAGTACGGGATAGCCAATACGAGTTGCGATAGTAATTGCTTCAAGTTGCGAAGCTGCCATTCCATATTCCGGTGCGGTCAAACCTTGATCTTTGAGAACATCACCGAAAGCTCCGCGCTCTTCAGCAAGATTGATTGCATCCGGACTCGTGCCAAGAATTGTCACTCCCGCATTCTTCAGACCCGCTGCAAGACCGAGTGGAGTTTGCCCACCTAATTGCGTAATTACTCCAAGTAATGGACCCGCTAAAGACTCTGCATGAACAACTTCTAAAACATCTTCAAGTGTGAGGGGCTCAAAATAGAGTCGATTACTTGTGTCATAGTCGGTTGAAACAGTTTCAGGATTGCAGTTGATCATGATTGTTTCGAAATCTGCCTCACGAAGGGCAAAGGATGCATGCACACATGAATAATCGAATTCGATTCCTTGTCCGATGCGATTGGGACCACTTCCTAAAATGATGATTGCCGGTTTAGTGCGAGGTCGGACTTCACTCTCTTCTTCATAACTCGAATAATGATATGGAGTAAATGCTTCGAACTCGGCTGCACAAGTGTCGACCGTTTTATACACGGGTCTAATTCCAAAGTGATGACGCGCCTTACGCACATCGTCTTCTGAAATTCCTCGCAGAGTCGCTATTTGAGCATCAGAAAATGAAAACTCTTTTGCGAACTTCAGTAATTCAGGAGATAACTCCCCCGGTTGCGCAATGAGCATTGCTCTCTCATTAATCATTTCAATTTGGCGTAAATACCATTTATCAATCTTTGTGGCTTCGAAAACTTCATCCATTGTTGCACCGAACCAGAGCGCTCTCTGAACTTGTTGTAAGCGATATTCCGTGGGAATGCGCGAGGCGCTCACTAATGCATCACGCTCTTGGGCAGAAACCTGATCTGGCCAGGTGAAGATTGCCTCTTTACGTTCTAAAGAACGCAACGCCTTCATGAGAGCTTCAGGGAAAGATCGGCCAATAGCCATCGCTTCACCGACACTCTTCATCGTTGTCGTAAGACGTGGATCTGCGTCTGGGAATTTTTCGAAAGCAAAGCGTGGAACTTTTACGACTACATAATCAAGGGTTGGTTCAAAAGATGCAGGTGTGACCTTAGTAATGTCGTTCTGAATTTCATCGAGGGTGTAACCGATTGCCAATTTGGTAGCAATCTTTGCAATGGGAAATCCAGTGGCCTTGGATGCTAACGCGCTAGAACGTGAGACACGTGGATTCATTTCGATAACAATGATTCGACCATTATCGGGGTGAACCGCGAATTGAATATTGCATCCACCAGTATCAACACCAACTTCACGGATAATATCCATAGAGAGATTTCGAAGTTTCTGAAATTCAACATCAGTAAGTGTCATGGCAGGTGCAACCGTGATGGAATCACCTGTATGCACACCCATCGGATCAAGATTTTCAATACTGCAAACAATCACCACGTTGTCGAGTCGATCGCGCATTACTTCAAGTTCGTACTCTTTCCAACCTAAAATCGACTCCTCTAAAAGCACTTCAGATGTTGGGCTGTGGCGCAAGCCTGCTCCAGCAATTTGATGGAGTTCCTCTTGAGTAAATGCGATTCCAGAGCCAAGTCCGCCCATAGTGAACGAGGGACGTACGACAACTGGGTAATTCAAAACCTTTACTGCTTCAAGAATTTCTTCCATCGTGTGACAAATTGCAGATCGAGCAGATTCACCGCCCACCTTTGCGACAATTTCGCGAAATAATTCGCGATTTTCGCCGCGTTCAATTGCGGCGACATCGGCGCCAATAAGTTTCACACCATATTTTGCAAGGGTGCCTCGTTTGAAAAGACCTATGGCGGCATTGAGCGCAGTTTGCCCACCCAGAGTGGCAAGAACTGCATCTGGTTTTTCTGTTGCAATAATTTTCTCAATAAATTCAGGAGTGATTGGTTCTATATACGTTGCGTCGGCAAATTCAGGGTCTGTCATGATCGTTGCTGGATTTGAGTTGACGAGAATGACGCGAATTCCTTCAGCTCGTAGAACGCGACATGCCTGAGTTCCAGAATAATCAAACTCGCATGCTTGGCCAATAACAATTGGTCCGCTACCAATGACCAAAACACTTTTGATTGATGTATCTAATGGCATTAGGCGTGGACCTCATTTCGGTACTTACTCATGAGATCTATGAAGCGATCAAAAAGATACGCGGCATCGTGCGGGCCAGCCGCAGCCTCTGGGTGATACTGCACGCTAAATGCTCCACGTTCGAGTAATTGCAAACCTTCAACAACTCCATCATTGAGGCAGACATGCGTGACTTCACCAGGACCATAAACAGTTGAAAAAACCGAATCCGTTGGCGCTTTAAGAGCAAAACCATGATTGTGGGCGGTTATCTCTACGCGCTTAGTGTTCTTATCCATTACTGGTTGATTGATTCCACGATGACCGAATTGCAATTTATAAGTTTCAAAACCCAATGCCCGGCCAAGGATTTGATGACCAAAGCAGATTCCAAAAATTGGAATCTCTGCATTGAGAATTTCGCGAACCGTTTCAACTACATCGTGCATAGTTGATGGGTCTCCAGGACCATTAGATAAGAAGACACCATCAGGATTGAGCGCCTTTATTTGATCGATAGTTGAATTGTAAGGAATGACGTGAACCTCTACACCGCGCGCAGCTAATGCTCGAGGAGTTGCCGCTTTGATTCCTAAATCTATTGCTGCAACTGTGTACTTCTTTTCACCCATTGCTTTGACAATGTATGGCTTAGTTGTCGAAACATCCTCGCAGAGGTATGCACCCGACATTGCAGGAACTTTACGAACTTCGACAACCATCTCCTCGCGTGACATCTCTAGTCCTGAAAATATTCCTACGCGCATGGCGCCACGATCACGCAAATGTCTAGTAATTGCGCGCGTATCAACTCCGGCAATACCTACGATGCCTTGGGCAATCATCTCGGCCTCTAAATCATTCTCGCTTCGCCAATTAGAAGTAAGTGACGAAGGATTGCGTACAACAAAACCTGCTACCCAAATTCTCGATGATTCGTTATCTTGCGAATTCACGCCAGTATTACCAATATGTGGGGCAGTCATCACTACTACTTGCTTGTGATACGAAGGATCTGTCAAAGTTTCTTGATATCCAGTCATGCCCGTTTGGAAAACAGCTTCACCAAAAGTTTTCCCAGTTGCTGCCCACGAGCGGCCTTCAAATATACGACCATCATCTAGAACGAAGAAAGCTTTATTCATCTCTTCACTCCTTTGAAAAAGGTATGCTCAACAACGCCGGGAAGTTCCATCCCATGGAATGGAGTATTGCGGCTCCTTGATGCAACGAGGTCACGATCAACCCGCCACGTTGCAGTTGGATTAATCACTGTCAGATGTGCACTACCGCCCACTGCAATCTCTCGACCATGATCGCTATAGCCACCAATTCGCGCAGGTGCAATGGAGAGGCGGTCTGCTACTTGTTCCCAATTCATGAGCCCTGTGTGCACCATTGTTTGCGTGATAATTGAGAGCGCAGTCTCTAGTCCCAACATTCCAAAGGAAGCTTCTTGCCATTCACACTCCTTAGTTTCTGCAGGGTGTGGAGCATGGTCAGTTGCGACAATATCAATAATGCCTTCAGCGAGAGCCTCGCGAAGGGCCATGACATCTTTTTCAGTACGTAGCGGTGGATTTACTTTAAAAATTGGATCATATGAAGTTGCGAGATCGTCGGTGAGTAATAAATGATGCGGCGTAACTTCTGCTGTGACATTGATTCCTCGCGCTTTCGCCCATCTAATGATCTCTACTCCCCCAGCTGTTGTAACGTGACAAATATGCAGTCGCGAACTCACATGTTCTGCCAATAGAACATCTCTAGCAATAATTGATTCCTCCGCAATTGCAGGCCAGCCTTTCAGACCTAGGCGTGCCGAAACTATTCCTTCATTCATCTGCGAACCAACTGTAAGTCGTGGCTCTTGAGCATGTTGGGCAATAACACCACCAAATTGTTTTACATACTCAAGGGCTCGGCGCATTACGAGCGGGTCAGAAACGCAATGTCCATCATCACTAAAGACTCGAACTTTTGCGATTGAATTGGCCATCGCTCCCATCTCTGAGAGTTTCTCACCTTCTAATCCTTGCGTGACCGCCCCAATTGGGAAAACATCACAGAGCCCCGCCTCTTGGCCAAGTCGAAAAACTTGTTCAACCACGCCAGCTGTATCAGCAACGGGTGAGGTGTTAGCCATTGCAGAAATTGCAGTGAAGCCACCTTTGACTGCAGCACGTGAACCAGAGAGAACTGTTTCAGAATCTTCTCGTCCTGGTTCGCGCAGATGAGTATGTAGATCTACGAGACCAGGCAAAATTACGCAACCAGATATATCAATTACTTCCAAGGTTTGCACATCAAGTGATTCACCGATTGCGGCAATCTTGCCATTATCAATTGCTAGGTCGCTCTTTTCTCCATTAGGCAATTGCCCGCCTTTGAGAAGATATGAGTTGTTCATACATTGCCTCCAATCTCAGTAGGCGCTCCTGCTAATAGAAGATAAAGAATTGCCATTCGCACACTTACGCCATTTGATACCTGTTCGACAATGACAGAGCGCGCACTGTCTGCGACATCTGCAGTTATTTCAAGTCCGCGATTCATTGGTCCTGGGTGCATCACAATAGAGTTGGATTTCATAGTCAGCATGCGATCTCTATTGAGTCCAAAATAACGCGAATATTCACGTGCATTAGGAAAGAAAAGATCTGACATTCGCTCTTGTTGGACACGCAACATCATTACCGCATCAAGTGTTGGTAATACTGAATCGAAATCGTAGGAAATATCAACTGGCCAACTTTCAACACCGAAAGGCAGAAGCGTTGGCGGCGCAATCAAAGTTACATGCGCACCGAGAAGTGATAATAAGAGAACATTCGATCGAGCAACACGAGAATGCAGAACATCGCCAACTATTCCAATTCGCAATCCCGCTAAATCCCCGCCACCTTTGGTGCAATGTTTGCGAATTGTGAAAGCATCGAGTAGCGCTTGACTTGGATGTTCATGGGTTCCATCGCCGGCATTGATAACGCTGCCAGTCATCCACGCCGAATCTGCAAGACGAACGGGTGCACCTGATGCTGAGTGGCGAATAATTACTGCATCTGCGCCCATAGCTTGAAGCGTCAGCGCAGTATCTTTGAGCGACTCACCCTTACTGAGCGAAGAACCTTTAGCGCCGAAGTTGATTACATCGGCCGATAATCTCTTAGCTGCCGCTTCAAAAGAGATGCGAGTACGAGTCGAATCTTCTGCAAAGAGATTGACAATGGTTCGACCACGAAGCGTAGGCAATTTTTTCATTGGTCCATCACTCGCGCGAGCCATCTCTATTGCAGTATCTAGAATAAGTATGGCTTCATCTTTAGAGAGGTCCGAAATTGATAGTAGATGGCGCATTAGTTAGCTTCTCCATCACTGATAAGTACTTCATCCTGGCCATCAATTTCACTCAGATTTACTGCGACGCTCTGAGTGCGCGAGGTGGGAATATTTTTGCCCACAAAATCGGCGCGAATAGGAAGTTCTCGATGACCTCGGTCGACCAGTATCGCTAATTGCACGCTCTTTGGCCTACCAATTTCACCAAGCGCGTCTAGTGCTGCGCGAATCGTTCTTCCGCTGAAAAGTACATCATCGATAAGAATCACATCGCGACCGTCGACTCCAGCCGATGGAATCAAAGTAGGCATCAAAGCTTTTGGTGGTCGGGTACGCAAATCATCGCGGTGCAAAGTGATATCGAGGGTCCCGACAGGTACGTCGCAGGATTCAATTTCATTGATGATCTTTGCTATGCGAGTCGCTAAGTGAGCTCCTCGTGTGGGGATTCCCAATAATGTGATGTTGGATGATCCGTTATTTTTTTCAAGTATTTCGTGGGAGATGCGCGTTAGAGCGCGTGTTATCTCCGCAGCCGACAAGGCAGCACTCATGTAAATCTCCTTCCCCGCCTCGCAGGACGGGTCGTTAAAGGATGCGTGGCGCACTTTACCACGAGGCCAGAGAAACTGTGGATATCGAAGGCGGGTGCACGCGCAGATTCCTACGCTAAGGAGATGACTACTGAGAATTTACTTGAGCAACCAACCTTGGACGAGATTTGCCACCGTTTGCGCGAATTACGAAAGGGTCGGAATCTGACATTGAGCGATGTTGAGCGCTTGAGTAAGGGTGAGATCAAGAGTGTGATTTTGGGCGCTTACGAACGCGGCGCTCGTTCTATCAGTGTCAAAAAGATTGTTGCGATTGCCGCACTCTATGAAGTCCCCGTCAATGAGATTATTTCGGGCAATCTGCGCGACGGATCCATTGTTGGACAGAAGAGCACAATTGATTTACGTAAAGTGCTAGCAACTGCCGACATGGATAAACGACATGAGCTTTTAGCCAAATATCTGAGATCAATTGCCCACCTACGTGGCGACTGGAATGGGCAAATAATTTCAATTCGTCACAGCGATCTAGTTGCTATCTCTTTGCTCTGTGACTGTGCACCAAATTTTGTGCGTGATTGGCTGCGTGATGAAGGCTTGCTTATCAAATAGATTAGAGCGAAATACTCTCTTTGATAGATGCGATCTTTCCAAGAACCCCGTGGATATAGCCAGCAGATTCATCAGTCGATAACTCTTTAGCTAAAGTCAGCGCCTCATCGATTGCAACTGCATCGGGAAGTGCCGGCGACCAAATAATTTCAAAGATTCCAATGCGCAAAATACTGCGATCTACCGCTGGAAGGCGATCCATATCCCAACCTTGGGCATACGTTGCAATTAATTCATCAATTTTACGGCGATGTTCACTGACGCCAATAACGATCTCGCGTGTGTATTCACGAATTGGACGCGCATCGGGACCTTCTTCAACAATATCGCGCGATGCCAGAATATCGAGTGCAACAGTTGCGCGAATATCAGATTCAAAAAGAATATCGAGCGCAGCTTTTCGCGCTTTACTGCGTGCGGACACTAGTTGGCGCGACCGAGATATGAACCATCTCGAGTATCTACAAGAATCTTTTCATCTTGCTTGATAAAGAGTGGAACTTGAATCACGATTCCAGTCTCTACGGTGGCTGGCTTTGTGCCACCCGAGGAACGATCTCCTTGTAGGCCAGGCTCTGTATATGTAACAGTCAAAGTAACTGATGCTGGAAGTTCGATGTACAACGGGTTGCCTTCGTGTACTGCAACAATAGCTTCAGTATTTTCAAGCATATAGTTGGCTGCTTCGCCAACAGTTGCTGCAGAGATAAGCATTTGATCAAAAGTCTTGTTATCCATGAAAATGAAATCTTCGCCCTCTTTGTACAAGAAGTTCATTTCACGCTTTTCCAAAATTGCAATCTCTACTTTTACGCCAGCGTTGAAAGTCTTCTCAACAACTTTACCTGTAAGAACTTGACGCATCTTTGTGCGCACGAATGCTGGACCTTTACCTGGCTTTACATGCTGGAACTCGATCACATTCCACAGTTGGCCTTCGATATCTAGAGTCATGCCATTCTTGAGATCATTAGTTGTTGCCACGGTAAATCGCCTCGCGCTTTCGTAATTTCACAGCCTCTGCAGATTTTCTCGCCGGCCGGCTACCGATTTCGGTAATCAATGGAGTAAGGATACCTGCGAAAATGTTGCGCTTTTACCGCGCGAATCCCCTATTTGAGTAGGTTTTTTAGGGCAACGCAGGCAAGGGCATACGAATTAGGGCCAAATCCTGCGATTGTTCCCGTTGCAACGCCAGAAATTACAGATGTGTGACGAAATTCTTCTCGTGCCATTGGATTAGAAAGATGTACTTCAATCAGTGGAGCTTTCACCAATTCTGCGGCGTCACGAATTGCGTAGGAATAATGTGTAAAAGCTGCAGGATTAATAATTACCGGCGTATTGGCATCGGCCGCCTCGTGTAACCAACCAATAATCGTTGCTTCATCATCGCTTTGACGAACATCGGCTTCGAATCCATTGCTCTTGGCGCTTGATTCAATAAGCATCACTAACTCTTTGTAATTGAGATCTCCATAAATAGAAGAATCGCGAATATCTAGACGCGCAAGATTAGGACCATTGATTACAAGAATCTTCATTTGCTTACCCTCTCATATATTGCGGTGAGCTCGCGCTCTCCAGGTGATTCCAGGCGGCTTGTTTTTTCAAAATCATCCAATAAGACGAAGCGAATTGTACGTCCGCGTGCTTTCTTATCTAAAGAAAGTAGCGGTAACAACCTATTCCACGCTGATGCCTCATATGCGATTGGGAGATTCAAGGCGGTGAGAATTTGGCGATGAAGATCTACTATTTTCATCGGAAGTTTGCCGTGCGCATGAGAGAGCTCGGCAGCAAAGACCATGCCTATCGAGACCGCCTCGCCATGGCGCAGCGAATACTTGCTATCGATTTCAATTGCGTGAGCCAGAGTATGTCCATAGTTGAGAATCTCACGATGAAAGCTCTCTTTGAAATCTTCTCCCACAACCGATGCTTTTACTCTGATAGCTGCAGAGATGAGCTCAACGACTAAATCATCATCATGGCGAATCGTCGCTAGATCTTTACCTTCTACTAATTCAAGAATTTTCTTATCTGCGATAAATCCAGCTTTTACTACCTCGGCCATGCCAGCGGCGAAGTCGCGGTCAGATAACGTTGTAAGCCACGATGTATCTACGATGACGCGAATAGGGGAATGAAAAGAGCCAATGAGATTCTTTCCGTAATCACTATTCATGCCAGTCTTGCCACCTATCGCAGCATCGACCATGCCAGCAACGCTTGTAGGCACTGCAACCCAATCAATACCGCGCAACCATGTCGCAGCTGCGAAACCTGCAATATCTGTTGTCGCACCACCGCCAACTCCAATAATAATGTCGCTGCGCGTAAATCCTGCAGCACCTAACCAATCCCATAATTTCAATAGAGTTGCACTACTTTTACCCGCTTCGCCATCAGGAATTGTGAATACGTGAATTTGAGTATCAGATTCAATCTCAGTATTAATCTCTCGAGACATAGATTCACTCATAATGAGTGCTGCACGCTCTCGACCACTCAACACTTGTTCAAGTAGAAGATCCCATTCGCCATTACAGATATGCACTTCCGAAACACGATCGGCTTTGATAGTAATGATGCTCATTTCACCAACTCCACAATCTCGGAGACGATAGATCCAACTTTCAAGGTGTCTACCTTAATACAGTGATCGGCGACATCTTCATATATCGGGCGACGTTTATCTAAAAGTGATTGCCACTGCGCGCGAGGATTACCGAGTAATAGAGGACGATCTCTGTTGAATCCAACTCTGGGGGCTGCAACCGATAGCGAGACATCAAGAAAAATTTTCACGCTTGCAGAATTTTTCAATAATTGTTGTGCAATGGGAGAAATAGGTGCTCCCCCGCCTAGAGAGATTACTGAGTCGCTCTTTTTCAACACATCTTCTAGAACTTCCAGCTCTAGAGCGCGAAAACGTTCTTCTCCATCATCGACGAAAATCTGTGAAACTGATTTATCAGCAATTTTTTCAACGGCCTTATCAGTGTCGATGAATGGAAGATGCAACTCTTTAGCCAGTAAAGCGCCAACCGTACTTTTCCCCGCACCTGGTGCGCCAAGTAAAATTACAAGGGTCATAATTATTTGAAATTTAGATTGTGCATATAAGAATCGAAGTTACGCTTGGTCTCGGTAACGCTATCTCCACCAAATTTCTCGAGAACCACTTCTGCAAGCACTAATGCCACCATTGCCTCGGCCACTACAGCAGCAGCAGGAACTGCACAGACATCAGATCGCTGGTTTATTGCTTTTGCAGGCTCGCCAGTTGCTACATCGATTGTGTCTAAAGCTTTTGGTACTGTCGATATTGGTTTCATCGCAGCACGTACACGCAGGATTTCACCGTTAGACATTCCACCTTCAGTACCGCCTGCGCGATCAGTGCGACGAACGATTTCGCCCTTAGAATTCTTTTCTATCTCATCATGTGCAACTGAGCCACGACGTGTAGCTGTTGTGAAACCATCGCCGATTTCAACACCCTTGATCGCCTGAATACCCATCACCGCACTGGCCAATTTCGCATCTAGTCGTCGATCCCAATGAACATGCGAGCCAAGACCGGGTGGCATATTGAAAGCTAAAACTTCAACAACCCCGCCTAAAGTATCTCCGTCGCGATGCGCCGATTCAATCTCTTTGATCATCGCCAAACTTGTTGCACCATCCGCGCAGCGAACTTCGTTCTCATCAATGCGTTCTAGATCCATCGCATTTGGAAGCGGCGCAGCATCGGGCACACGAACACTTCCAATCGAAAGAACGTGACTAATAATTGTTATACCAACGCTTTGCTCCAGGAATGCTCGAGCAACTGCACCTAGCGCAACGCGCGCCGCAGTCTCGCGTGCACTAGCTCGTTCCAAAATAGGTCGGGCATCATCCAAATCGTATTTCTGCATACCAACTAAATCAGCATGTCCTGGACGTGGTCTGGTAAGCGGTGCATTACGCGCCAAGTTTTCAATCTCCGATGCATCAACAGGATCTGCTGACATTACTTTTTCCCACTTTGGCCACTCTGAATTACCAACTTGAATCGCGATTGGCCCACCTTGGGTGAGGCCAAGGCGCACTCCCCCAAGAATTGTGACTTTATCGCTCTCGAAACTTTGACGTGCGCCGCGACCAAAACCTAATCGACGTCGCGCTAAATGTTTATCAATATCAGCGCTTGTTATTTTAACCGAAGCGGGAATTCCTTCGAGAATGGCGCTCAAAGCTTGTCCGTGGGATTCACCTGCCGTCAACCATCTCATGTGCCTATTCTTGCAGATGAAGTGCCTATCTCGTCGCCAAATAAAGGATGACAGCAGAGAAAAGTGATGGGGCCCAGGGTATCTGCGTAGAAATATTGCGTTTTCTTACATAAATAATAATGCAGGGAACTATCGAGGTAACAACTAAAAAAGTCAGAAGGCGAAAGATATCAATTCTCTCTTCTAGGCCCGCCAATGGAATGAGTATGGAGATAAGTTTGATATCGCCCATGCCAATCTTGAAAACCAATGCAAATGCGAGACCAACAACGAATACACAAGCACCCATTGAATAGAGGCGTGCAATATCTTGGTGCCAAAGAAGAGAACCAATCAGTAAAAATTGCAGCAGATCAATATTGCGAATTCGATGCCTACGAATATCGTCTCGCGAAATAATCGCGCCGAAATAGAACAACACAATGAAAATCATCAATCGAGGCTAAATGAAAATAGCTCATCGAAACCATGCTGTGGATTAATCCAGCGTAGCTACTGCCACTTTCCGAAGTTCCTTGGCCATCGAATCGCGATCTACGCTCACGCCTGTGAAGAGCGCGATCTGTTCTATCGCTTGATGAACCAAAAGATCTATTCCATCCATCGTCTCTCCACCATTTTCGCGCCAACCCGCTAGAAGCACCGTTGGCCATGGTCGATAGAGGACCTCGAAGAAGAGCGTCGAAACTTTAGCGGGAAGATAATCTGCAAAAAGATCTGCGCCGTAAAGCGGTGTTGTATTTACAACTAAATCTGATTGGGCAATCGGTGTTGTGTATTCCCACGGCAAGAAAGTAATCGAACTCTGAGTAGCGCACTTACGAATCGCTTCTTCACGGCCCGTATTGCGAGAAATTATAGAAATTTCATCCACTCGCCCATCGAGTGCACCAACAACGGCGCGTGCTGTCGCACCCGCTCCAAGAATCGTCGCAGTTTTACCTTTAGAAAATCCGCGCGAATCTAGCGCGTAACCAAAGCCCGTGATATCAGTCGATGCTGCAAACCAAGAATTATCGCGGCGATACAACATATTGGCTGAAGAAATTTTTAGTGCAACAGGATCTACCGTATCTGCCAGAAGCAATACCTCTTCTTTGAGCGGCATCGTGAGCGAGAAACCTGTCCAACCAAAATCTTTATCAGCTAGAAATTGTGACAATTGACCCGAACCAACTTCTATTGCTTCATAACTGCCCTCAACGCCTAAAATTTTGTAGGCACTTTGATGAAGTAGCGGGGAAAGTGAATGACTAATAGGTGAACCAAGCACGGCCGCTCTAATCATTTCGCCACCTTGAAAGCCCCTGCTCGTAGATTCTTTTCATAGAGTTGTTTCCATAAAAGAAATTCATCATTGCTCGCCGTAAAACGTGTATCACCGGGAGCAACGGTAATAAAGAATAGCCAATCTCCCGCTTCTGGATGCATCGCAGCATCTATTGCGGCGCGTCCAGGGTTTCCAATAGGCCCTGGCGGTAAACCGTAATTCCTATATGTGTTGTAGGGCGATTTCATGAGCGTTGCTTGCGTGCTCAAAAAGACTTGACCTCGGACTTTACGAATATAGTGAACAGTCGAATCCAGTTGCAGCGGCATGCTAATTGCTAAACGGTTGCGAATAACTTGGGCTACTTTAGCGAAATCTTTGAGATCACCTTCTGCTTGGATTATCGAAGCCATAATCAATAACTGTTGTGGCGAGAACTTTCCTTGAGCACTACTGAGACCAGATGACTTTGCCTCTGAATTGAATCTGTTGATCATCGATTGCAAAATCTCGGATGCACTTATACCTTTTTGGAAACTATATTGTGCAGGAAATAGCGTGCCTTCTAATTGCGTGAAACCAGACGGCAAGGTCAAAGATTTGATGGCTGTCGCTATCTCTTGTTGGGAAAAGCCACGAATGGCCAACTCGGCGAGAATCTCTGAATTCCACGCACCTTCAGTAACTACGAAAAGATTCGGTATTCGCTTGGAATCCAATAATTGATCAAGTGCTTGACGTGCCGATATTTGCAAGGAAATTTGGTGGGCACCTGGTGCAATCTTTGATGAACGCTCATCACCCACTGCAACGCGAAAGAATGCAGAAGCAGATTTCACTACACCAGCATCAAAGAGTTGCTTAGCAATATCTGAACCCGTGGATCCAGGCGAAATCTCGATTGTGACTTGCGCACTCGAAGCAGAGATTTGCGCAAGTGCATAATCTGGCGCTCCACTATTGTGAGAACGTACTAGGTGCAAGGAGAAGGTAAGTGAAACGATGAGTATTGCGGCTAATAAGAGGCGTCTCACTGTTCACGTGATTTCATCATTGCTAATCCTTGCTCAAGAATTGCAACGGCGGCCATTGCATCAATAGACAACCTCGCATCTTTGGCATTGACGCCAGCGCTCTGCAATTTCTTCATGGCTGACACAGTCGAAAGTCGTTCATCCACGAGGACAATCTCAATCTCAGTATGGTGCGCTAATTGCGCTACAAAATCAGTAACTTTGGAAACAGCTTCACCTTCCTGGCCGCTGAGTAAAGTAGGTTTACCAACGAATATTGTTTTAGCATCATTGCTTGTAATGATTTCTTCAATTTGGCGAAAAAGATCCTTGGATTTACTCTGCAAAGTTGTAAGCGGTGAAGAAAGAATTGCATCGGGATCACATACAGCAACGCCTATACGTACATCACCGTAATCGAAAGCAATGCGACGACCACGTTGCATCAAGCTAGCCTGCAATAGAGCTAGTGATTGCCTCTAGCGCCTGAGTGATTTTAGTTGAATCTATTCCGCCGCCTTGTGCGAAGTCATCTTTTCCGCCGCCGCCACCACCCAAAATTGTAGAACCCAATTTCACGAGAGCGCCTGCTTTGAGGCCTTGAGCGCGAGCATCATCAGATGTCGCAACTACTAATACGCATTTTCCATCGTTGACACTTACTAGCGCCACAACGCTATTGCTAGATCTATTTCGCAGATCCAGTGCAATAGCGCGCAAATCATCACCTGATACACCGTCGGCTAGATGAGATGCGATGACGCTTACTCCATTGATTTCTTTAGCTTGCGCTGCGAGTTCACTTGTCTTACCGAGGGCATCCTTAGAGCGAAGCGTTGCCAACTCCTTTTCAATATCCTTAATCTTTGTTATTAAATCGGAGATTCGCTCTGGCAACTCTTCAACACGAGCGCCTTTTACAATTTCAGTAAGTGAATTGAGTAGCAAATGTTCGCGTGCTAAGAACTTATATGCATCTACACCAACAAGTGCTTCTACGCGCCGAACACCTGCACCGATAGAAGATTCACTCAAGAGTTTTACAACTCCGAGTTCACCGGAACGGGAAACGTGCGTACCGCCACATAATTCGCGCGCCCAATCACCAACACTGACAACGCGAACACGATCGCCATACTTCTCGCCAAAGAGTGCCATGGCACCTAACTCTTTAGCTTCTGCTTGCGACATCACTTGTGCAGAGACTTCCAAGTTATCAAGTAGTAATGCATTGACACGCGATTCAACATCGCCTAAAACACTCAGTGGGACCGCCCCTGTAGCTGGAAAATCGAAACGGAAACGTCCCGGCGCATTTTCAGAGCCTGCTTGAGTTGCAGTCTCGCCAAGTATCTCGCGGAAAGCCTTGTGAACCATATGGGTTGCAGTATGTGCGCGAGAAATAGCATGTCGGCGCTCGATATCAATTGTGGCCAAAAGTTTTGCAGACTCTTCAATACCGCCGCTTAGAACTCGACCTCTGTGAATAGAAATTCCTGGAACTGGAGTTTGCACATCATCAATTTCTACGACTGCGCCAGATGCCAAAGTGAGAATTCCACCATCTGCTAACTGTCCACCGCCTTCTGCATAGAAAGGCGTACGGTCAAGAACTACTTCTACTTCATCACCGATCTGTGCACTAGAAACGCGTGCGCCATCGACGATAATCGCGCGAATTGCAGATTCACTTTCGCGTTGTTGATAACCAACGAATTCTGTTGTTCCAGACTTATCAGCAATCGTGCGGTAGACCGTGAGGTCGGTATGTCCACTCTTTTTCAATCGCGCATCTGCTTTCGCACGATCGCGTTGCTCTTTCATCAAACGCGTAAAGCCCTCTGCATCAATCTCTAGACCTTCTTCGCGCGCCATTTCTAAAGTGAGGTCAAAAGGAAAGCCGTATGTGTCATGTAATTTGAAAACTTCTTCTCCTGGAAGAACGCTCTTCTTTGACTTCTTGAGCGCCGCACTTGCAACATCGAAAATTTGCGTTCCGCTCTTGAGTGTCTGCAAGAAAGTCTCTTCTTCAGATACGGAGACTGAAAGAATGCGCGCTGAATCAGTAATGAGCTCAGGATATTGAGGCCCCATTGCACCAATCGCGGCAAGAGTAAGTTCGCTCATAATGGGATCGTGCGAGCCAAGAAGTCGCATATTGCGAATCGTGCGTCGCATCATGCGGCGCAAAACATAACCACGGCCTTCATTGCCTGGAGTGACGCCATCACCAATAAGCATTGCCGAAGTACGTGCATGATCTGCAATCACGCGTAGTGAAATGTCAGACTTTTCATCACGTCCATATTGCACACCTGTCAGTGCCGATGCTTTATTGAGAATCTGAGCAGTGGTATCAATCTCATAAATATTTTCAACACCTTGTAAGAGTGCGGCCATACGCTCTAAACCAAGTCCAGTATCAATGCTTTTAGCTGGAAGTTCGCCAAGAATTGGAAAATCATCTTTACCCGAACCTGCGCCACGTTCATTTTGCATGAAAACCAAATTCCATACTTCCATGTAACGGTTTTCATCGGCGATTGGTCCACCCTCTACGCCATATTGTGGTCCGCGATCATAATAAATTTCTGAACAAGGTCCGCATGGTCCGGGAACGCCCATGGACCAGAAATTATCGGCCATATCGCGTCGTTGAATACGGTCGAGCGGAATACCTATTTTCTTATGCCAAATATCTGCGGCTTCATCATCATCAAGATAAACCGTTACCCATAATTTTTCTTCAGGAAATCCATAACCGCCTTGCGATACGGGACCAGTAAGCAATTCCCACGCAAGTGCAATTGCACCCTCTTTGAAATAATCTCCGAAAGAAAAGTTTCCACACATCTGAAAGAAAGATGCGTGACGCGTTGTCTTTCCAACTTCATCAATATCGAGAGTACGTACGCACTTTTGTACCGATGTCGCGCGCTTGTATGGAGGTGTTATCTCACCTAGAAAATATGGTTTGAAAGGGACCATGCCGGCATTGACTAAAAGTAGATTCGGGTCATCAGCAATCAGCGACGCCGATGGAACAACAGTGTGCGTCAGGCCTTGACTGTTGCCATTTTCAAAGAAGCGCAGCCAGCGCGAACGGATCTCGGCGGATTCCACAGGGAGGTGTCACTCAGCCTTCTTCTTCTTTTTTGAGCGTCCTTTGCTCATCTGCGCAGCGCTCAATAGCGCGCCTGCAACTTTAAGTGCTGGTCCACCTTTATCCATAAAACTCGAAGTTGTATCCGATACTTTATTGGAGATATCTTCAATATTTTTTGTTACGCGGTTCAAACTATGCAATGGTCCATTGACCAAAGTGACTGTTGTGTGAACCTCTTCGATTAATGGCGCCGTCTCATCTGTCATTGTTTTGAGCGAAAGTTTCGCCTCATCAATAAATCGACCGACTCGAATCACCGCATAGCTAATTGCTGTGGCGATGACGAGTAATGAGCAAGCGGCAATGATTGTTGCAATGCCTCCTGGACCCATAATTCACCTCCCTCTGCTTTCGCGTTATAGCGTCAGCCTACCTGAAATCAGGCGTGAACTAGGCGATTATCGGTAGAGCAACGTCAGGGGTTCGATGTTCGCGATGCGCGACCAATGATGCCACGTGATATTCCTCAATTTTTTCCTGCAGATTGCTATCGAGATATGGACGCCCGTCGACGAGCGCTCCTTGAGTCCCATCAATTACTGCTGCCACATCTTCACCACTCATAGTTTTATGCGTCTCAAGTGCATGCGCCAGGGAAAGAACTTCTTTGCGATTTGCAATCAATATCTCTTCAGCTTTTGCAAGTAGACCGGTGAGATTATCTTCAATGCGATCACTGAGCGCTAATCGGATCTGCTTGGCAGTGTCATCTTTACCTTTGCCACCACCAGGTGCGCCAACTTCAAATCGGCGATTACTTGCATGTGAAGAGATAGTGGATCCCATTCCCCAGTGACCTTCCATGAGAGATGCAATAGTTGTTGCACTCTCAAGATCACCTGAAACACCCGACGAATTATCACCATCGAAGAACATGCGTTCTCCCGCAAGAGATGCAAGCGAGACCAAAATATCTGACTCGTACTCTGTGCGCCATCGAGTGAACTGATCATCGGGCGGAATACTTGCAACCATTCCCAAGTAATCAGAACCTTTCTCAATAGTTGCCAAGTCGATTGCCATATGTTGTCGGACGCGATGCGCCATCACTGCATGGCAAGCTTCGTGAACTGCAACTGCATGTCTTTCGCGCTCGATATATTCAACGTCTTCAGATGGTCCAAGCTCTTTTTGTTGCTTTGCCTTTACGACATCGGCCCATTCGATTGAATTGCGTCCATTGCGAATAGCAAAAATAAGGGCCTCATTGATTGTGTCTTTGATTGTCGCACCCGTTGCATATGGCGTAATCGTTGCTAACTTATCAATCTCTGATGCAGTTAGTGAATGCGATACCTTTGCTAAATAACCTTCATATGTTCGGATGCGTCCAGCTTTGCTTGGATAACCAACGCGATACATACGATCGATTCGACCAGGTCGAAGAAGAGCTTCATCGAGTGCTTCTGGCATATTTGTCGCCATAACAACGAGGATGCGATATTTAGGTGGATTCTTAGGACGCATTCCTAAGGTCCGCCTCACAATGCGATTGAAAAATCCACGCGGTTTCTTAAGGCCAGATAGTTCTGTGAGAAGGGCTTGCAGTGTTCCAGTTCCGCCACCACCACCACCTGCAGCTCCACCCATTACAAATTTTTCGTGAACTAAAGCGGCGGCAGATGTTGGTGAAAGGTAGGCGCCACCATGACAGGCATCGCCAAACACACCCGGTGTCGGCGCATTAGTAAATCGTTGTTGCCCACCCGATGAAACAATCCCGCGATTTCCTAGTGAATCAGCTTCATCAAAAAATACAACGACTCCACCGTAGCGGAGTGCGAGCTTACGTAATTTTCTAAAGAGTCCCTTTACTTTCAAAACTCCGACGCCCATAAACATATTCGTAAATGCACCGGGATCGACAAATACAAAGGGCTTACCAGTCTCCCCCGCCATTGATTCAGCCATGAGAGTTTTACCAGTACCTGGAGGTCCCCACAAAAGAATTCCACCTGGGACATAACCACCATGCTTTTCAATCTCTTCAGGCTTTTCTAAAAATAGTAAGTTCTCTCGAATTCGATTGAGCACGTGATCTTGTCCCCACACATCGGTAAATCGCGTGCGGATGTCGTCTGGGAAATAGGTATCTACTCCACCGCGACTGAGGAACCAAAAGATTGCAGCAAACTGGATTACTACGAAGAAGACTGCAAAGAGCAATTGTCCAAGCATAGGTAGCGCGCTATAGAGCGCTTTTGGAGCTAGGAAAAGCGCCCGAACAGGTGTCTCTTTGTAGATTGCACCTAGAACAACGGCAAGTAGCACAACAAAGAGAACCCATTTGATAACGCGCGATAATCTAAATCGAGTCCAATCGCTGAGGCGATGTAATTGACGATCTACAAAAGAAAAATAGCGCTGCCACAAACCATGATACGGAGCAAGAATTTCGGCGAGAGCAAAATGAACCTGTCGCACAACTTCAATGACAACTAGTACAAGTAACCAACTCTTACTGGAAGCAACATTCTTGACACTATCGCTCAGTGTAAGAATCGGGTTATCTGCCAAGTTAGACCAGACAAGGATAAGAAAGGTTACGGCGAATAGAAGAAAGAATTTTGTGCGATCGTAGAAGGAGAGGTGGATGCGAGTTTTGCGATCTGTATCGCGTTTTCTACCGGAACTATTCTCTAGCTCACTCATTTGGCTCCCCTTACGGTAAATGAATTGGAAATCTTAGTCATCAATTTTTCATTCTTTGTGTAGCAAGCGTTAGTGCATCTAATTATGAAGAGATATATCTTGGAATGATCTGCCGAGACCATCGCTGTTTGATCTATTGTTTGAGCGACACCTTTATGGGTGAAAGTAAAAATTGTGCGTACCCCGCGCGCTCCTTTTTCGACAACTTCGTAATCATCATAAATATCAAACTGTGGAGTATCAGAAGTTGGACTACTAACCCATTGAGACAATGGAACTATCACATCGCGCAATACGTTATATGAAACTGCATTGATTTCATCTGCCGACAAGTTTCGAACCCTTGCGAAAGCAAGAGGCTTCTTTGGTGCATCAATACTGAAAATTTCGGAAGCTTTTACTTTAGTATTTGTTGAATACGCTACTTGCCACGTCACTAACGCTTGTCGCTCAACTGCTGCGCCCTGAGCGCTACCGCGTTCAAATTTATCTAAGGTTGCATTACTGATTCCATGCCATTTCAGAGGAACCGAGAAGTAAACGCCTTCGCCCTTCGATGCGGCATATATTTGTGATTGCGCTCCACAGCTAGTGAGTAAAAAGAGTGGAGCTAGAAATAGTGCCAGTGATTTTTTCACCCGCGAATTCTCTCTAACTTCCCTTCGGAGCGCCATCTATGCCGCTCTCTTTTCGTTGCGCAGGGGTAATAGGGGTAGGTGCACCGGTTAGTGGATCTCCTCCACTTGCCGTTTTAGGAAATGCAATCACTTCGCGGATTGAATCTGAGCCAGATAAAAGTGCACAGACGCGATCTAAGCCAAGAGCAATGCCTCCGTGAGGTGGTGGACCATAATTGAAAGCCTCGAGCAAGAACCCAAATTTGCTTGCAGCTTCTTCGTCGCTGAGTCCGATGACAGAGAAAACATCTTTTTGAATTTGACGGTCGTGGATACGAATAGATCCGCCGCCTAATTCGGTTCCGTTGAGAACAATGTCATATGCGTATGCAAGAGCATTGGCTGGATCCTGCGCAAATGTTGTAGCGAACTCTGGCTTTGGGCCAGTAAATGGATGATGGACCGCGGTCCAGCCACCATTATCGGTTGGTTCAAACATTGGTGCATCGACAACCCATAAGAATTCCCATTGACCTTCGGGAATCAAATTGCAACGTTTTCCAATCTCCAAGCGCACTGCACCTAAAAGATTGAGCGAAGCGGTGCGCTCTCCCGCTGCAAAGAAAATCGCATCCCCTGGCACAGCGCCAACAGTTGCAACGATAGATCCCTGCTCTTGCTCGGAAAGGTTCTTCGCAACAGGGCCGCCCAATGTTGCATCTTCGTTGACCAAAATATATGCAAGTCCTTTTGCGCCACGCGCTTTTGCCCAATCTTGCCAAGCATCGAGTTCGCGGCGCGCAGAATTGGCGCCCCCTGGCATGATTACAGCGCCTACATATGGTGCTTGAAAAACTCTAAATGGAGTCTGCGCAAAGAAAGCAGTGAGCTCTTGAAGTTTGAGATCAAAACGTAAATCGGGTTTATCTGAACCGTAATCCTGCATTGCATCGGCATACGTCATTCGTTTCAACGGCAGTGGGATCTCGTAGTGAGCTACTTCCTTCCAAATCTTTGCAACGATCTTTTCAGCAACTGCCAAAATATCCTCTTGATCGATAAAAGACATTTCAATATCCAATTGGGTAAATTCCGGTTGGCGATCTGCACGAAAATCTTCATCGCGGAAACAGCGTGCGATTTGATAATACTTTTCCATTCCGGCAACCATGAGCAATTGCTTGAAAAGTTGTGGTGATTGAGGAAGGGCATACCAGCTACCTGGTTGCAGGCGTACGGGAACTAGAAAATCGCGCGCACCTTCAGGTGTTGAACGCGTCAAATAAGGCGTCTCAATCTCTAGAAATTCTTCCGAATCCATCACCGAACGAATAGTTGAAGTCACTTTCGAACGAAGACGCAGATTGGCAGCTGGTTTTTCGCGGCGTAGATCGAGATAGCGATATTTTAAACGAACTTCTTCGTTGATATCGGCATCGTCACCACTGTCGATTGGAAATGGAAGTGGCGCAGATTCACTCAGTACAACAATGGCATCGCCCATCACTTCGATTTCGCCTGTATCAACGCCAGCATTTTCATTACCGCTGGGACGAGCAACGACTTCTCCCGTAATTTGCAGACACCATTCAGCACGCAGTGAGCCAGCCATTACTTCGTCGCGAATTACAACTTGCACCCAACCAGTTGCATCACGGAAATCAATAAATGCCACACCACCATGATCGCGTCGACGTGAAACCCAACCTGCAAGAGTTACAACCTTGCCAGCATCGCTTTTGCGCAGAGTGCCTGCGCCATGTGTTCTCATCATTATGGATTCAACATTTCCGATCAGTGGTTTTAGAGCGCTTCGTGTAAGGCGCTAATCGTAACTGATTTTGAAACTCCGCTAGACATCTCTTTGAGTTCAATAACTCCTGATGCGAGTTCAGTATCACCGAGAACAATGACATATTTGGAACCACTCTTATCGGCAGCTTTCATAGCGCCTTTGAGAGCCCGCTCACCAAATGCAATTTCAACAACGTGCCCATGGCCACGCAATGCCGTTGCTACAACGAGTGCTTCACTCTTCGCTTTTTCCCCTAATGGAATAATAAATAATTCAGAAGTAAATGCATCATTTGGAATCACACCTTCGGCTCGCGCAGCCAGAAGCGCTCGGTCGACACCTAAACCGAAACCTATTCCGGAAAGTGCTTGACCTCCCAATTGCTCCATGAGGCCGTCGTAACGTCCGCCGCCGCCGATACCTGACTGGGCGCCGAGATCTTCATGAATGAATTCAAAAGTTGTGCCCGTGTAGTAATCAAGGCCGCGCACCATGTGGGGATTGATTACAAAAGAGATTCCAAGTCGGTTCAAGTGATCTTGAACTTCACTAAATTGTCTATGGGATTGCTCCGAGAGGAAATCCATGAGCAAAGGCGCCTTTGCCATAAGTTTTTTCATTTCGTCACGTTTATCATCAAAGAGTCGAAGTGGATTGATTTTAGCTCTTGCAGAAGTGGCTTCATCTAAATCAAGAGTTGCAATGTATTTATCGAGTTCAATTCGGTGAGCACTGCGCGATGCGCTATCACCTAAGGATGTGATTTCTAATCTATAGCGTCTGAGTCCTAGAGATTTGAAACCTTGATCCGCGATTGCAATAACTTCTGCATCAATTGCAGAATCATCCACACCGATTGCTTCAATACCTACTTGATAGAACTGTCTGTAACGTCCAGCTTGTGGTCGCTCTGCGCGAAAGAAAGCTCCCGAATACCAAACTTTGACTGGCAGTTGACCGCGATCCAAATTATGTTCTATCACCGCGCGCATTACACCTGCGGTACCTTCGGGACGCAAAGTAATTGATCGACCCCCGCGATCTTCGAAGGTGTACATCTCTTTGCTCACTACATCAGTAGATTCGCCAACGCCGCGTGTAAAGAGTTGAGTATCTTCAAAAACCGGCAGCTCCATCAAGGCATAACCCGCAAGACGAGCTGGTGCTATGAGGGATTCACGAACCCATTCGAATTCTCTAGATTGGGGAGGTACATATTCACTCACTCCCTTTGGGGCTTGAATCTTTTCTTTCTTCATTTAGAAGCGCCCTCTGTTCTTACTCGAAGGTTGTGCAAAGTTTTTCAAGTAGGGATTTGTACGACGTTCGTGACCAATTGTGGTCTCGCCTCCATGGCCTGGCAGCACTCTCAAAGAATCATCGAGTGGCAAAATTCTATTTCTCAAACTTTCTTCCATATCTTTAGAGGAACCAGTCGGTAGATCGGTGCGACCAATCGAACCAGCAAAGAGAACATCCCCGCTTACCAATATCTCATTATCGATAGTGAAAATCATCGAACCACGTGTATGTCCAGGAGCGTGAATGGCTTGCACCTTCATGCCGATAATTTCAATCTGATCGCCATTGCGCAATTCTCTAACATTGGCAGGTTCAATAAAGTCCATATCGTTCAATGTCGCTGCAAATTCTGCGCTAATTGCGCGCTCTGGGTGCTCTAACAAAATCCGATCTTCACTATGTATATATGCAGGAATTGCATAACCATCGGCTACTGGACGAATCGAGAATGTATGGTCTAAATGACCATGAGTTGCGATGATTGCAACGGGTTTGAGATTAAATCGTTCAATAATTTCGGCAACTTCCAAAGTTGTATCCGGCATTCCCGCATCAAAGATGAGGCACTCACTCCCCTGGGCAGGGGCGATAATCCAGGTATTTGTGGCAAACATCGGTGCGGCAAAGCTTTCGACAAGCATTACTGCCACCTAAATCTCTCGAAATCACGCGTGAATATCTGGTCAGGTTGAGGTGATTGACGCTTACCCCATGAGACAGGGTACCTTTTAGCCCTTCACAACGCTTCATCCATCACCGCTACCTAGGGCTCGAGTCTTAGGAGTTGAAACCATAGCGAAGGTCTTACCAAGACCACCGCGCTGAAAGGAACATAGACCATGTCCGATTTCAATCCACAATCAATTGCTCCCTCTGCTGCAAGTGCACTCATAGGAGATCCTGCACAGTTTGGTCGAGTAGGTGAAGATGGAACGGTTTATGTACGTACACCAGATGGCGAGAAAGCTGTTGGTTCATATCCAGGAAAGAGCGCGGAAGAAGCGCTTGCCTATTTTGTAAGAAAATTTGAATTAGTTGCAGGAGAAATTGCACTTCTAGCAGCGCGCATCAAGAGTGGCGCAATGGTTCCATCCGATGCACACGTTGCAGTCAAGAAACTGCGCGATCAAGTACGCGAACTCAATGGTGTCGGCGATCTAGCGGCGCTTGCAACTTCTGTTGAACAACTCGAACCACTTATCGAAGGTCATCGCGAAGCTTATGAGGCGAAGAAGGCTGCAGAAGCTGCAGCTAAGAATGCGCGCCGCGAGCAGATACTTGTAGAAAAAGAAAAGATTGTCGTCGAAGCAGAATCTTTGGCGCTATCTGAAAATTGGAAAGTAACGGGAGATCGTCTCAAGCAACTTCTCGATGAATGGAAACTTGCTCCCCGTTTAGATAAGAAAGCAGATGGTGATCTCTGGAAGAGATTCTCATCTTCACGCAACAAATTTGATAAGCGTCGCCGAACCCATTTTGCATCTCTTGAAGCAACACAGGGCAAAGTTACCGATACAAAGAAGGCACTTGTTGCGCAAGCAGAAGCGCTCGCGACATCAACTGATTGGGTTGCAACTGCTCGAGCATTCAAAACTTTGATGGATCAATGGAAAGCTGCGGGCCGCGGCAAGCCAAGTGATGACACTAAGTTGTGGGCTAAATTCAAGAAGTCACAAGATGCGTTCTTCACCGCAAAGATTGCAGATCTCGAAAAGCGCGATGTAACGATGTCGGCAAATCTTGCTAAGCGCGAAGAACTGATTCCACTTATCGAAGCGCTACTTCCAATTAAGGATTTGAAAGAGGCTAAGAACGCGCTACGTGAACACCTTCGTTCATGGGAAAAGATTGGCATGACGCATCGCGATAAGCGCAGCGCCCTTGATGCCCGTGTGCGCGTTGTTGAAGAGGCAATCAAAGCTGCCGAAGCTGAGGTTTGGCGCAAAACCGATCCAGCTGCCAAAGCCCGTGCAAATGAAGTTGTTCGCCAACTCAGCGATGCGATTGAAAATTACGAGAAAGTCGCGGCAAAAGCCAGTGCGGCTGGAAACGAAAAGAAAGCGGCAGAAGCCCTTGAATCTGCAGCTGCTCGACGTGTCTGGCTTGCTGAAGCTGAAAAGGGTTTAGCTGAATTTAGCTAATTATTAGTTGTTCGGTAAACGTCGTACACGCCTTCAATGGTGCGTACTGCCCCGAGAACTGCATCTAGATGCGTTGCATCTGCCATTTCAAATGTAAAGCGTGAAAAGGCAGTTCGATCCTTTGATGTACTCACAGCTGCACTCAAAATATTTACATGCTGATCTGCCAACGTTCGGGTTACATCGGCCAAAAGCGATGCTCGATCTAGCGCCTCTACCTGAATATTGACCAGGAAAACACTTGCTGCACCTGCGCGCCAACGCACTTCGACAATTCGCTCACTCTGCGTATCACGTAGATCGTCGGCATTGATGCAGTCGCTGCGGTGAATTGAAACACCACTGCCTTTTGTAATAAAGCCCATGATTGCATCACCAGGAACTGGTGTACAACAACGGGCGAGTTTTACCAAAACATCTCCAACGCCAATTACTTCAACTGCATTACTTGAACGGCGCGAGGATGTGATGTGCGTAGGAAGTGCATCCATAGTGGGTTCAGGATGTGAATCTTCAACCGTCATCGAAGCAACCAATTTTTCAATGATTGATGCGGCGGAAACATGACCGTCGCCAACTGCAGAATAAAGCGCCTCAATATCGGTGTAACGTAGTTCGTGCGCTAATTCAAGAAGTGAATGACCCGCAAATATTTTCTGCAACGGTAAACCAGCTTTGCGCATTTGACGCGCAATGGATTCACGTCCGGCATCAATTGCTTCTTCACGTCGCTCTTTACTAAACCATGCTTTGATTTTAGATCTTGCGCGCGGGCTCTTTACGAAGTTGAGCCAATCTCGACTTGGACTCGCCGAATCACTTTTATTCGTTACAACTTCGACTACGTCGCCATTGACAAGTTTTGACTCCAATGGAACCAAGCGACCATTTACTTTCGCACCTGCACATCGATTTCCAACATCTGTATGCACTGAGTAAGCGAAGTCAACAGGTGTGGATCCGCCAGGAAGGGCAATAACACTTCCTTTGGGCGTGAAAACGAAAACTTCTGGCGAACCTAAATCAAAACGCAACGCTTCAAGAAACTCTGAAGGGTCTTCAGTCTCTTTCTGCCATTCATGAAGTTGGCGCAACCACAGCATTTCAGGTGATGAAGAGTTGCTCTCACTCCCCTGCTTATATTTCCAGTGTGCAGCGATACCGAACTCTGCACGCGAATGCATGTCATAGGTACGAATCTGAATTTCAATTGCTTTGCCCGTAGGGCCAATAACCGTCGTATGTAATGACTGATATAGATTGAACTTTGGCATGGCTATGTAATCTTTGAAACGCCCAGGTACTGGACTCCATCGCGCGTGAATCGATCCCAATACGGCATAACAATCACGAACATCGTTGACTAATACACGAATTCCTACCAGATCATAAATGTCATTGAAATCGCGTCCACGTACAACCATCTTTTGATAGACGCTGAAAAAGTGTTTTTGACGACCTGTAACAGTTGCTTCAATACCATCGCGAAGTAAATCTTCACGGACTAAAGTAATCACATCTTCACTCAAGGCCTGTCGAGCAGGTGAACGCTCCGCTACTAATCGAGCAATCTCTTCATACTTTTTTGGCTCAAGAACTGCAAAGGAGAGATCTTCTAGTTCCCATTTGATTGCATTCATTCCCAGGCGATGCGCAAGGGGTGCATAAATATCTAAAGTTTCACGCGCTTTGCGTTCGGCGTTTTCCGCAGATACATATTTCCAAGTTCGCGCATTGTGCAACCGATCTGCAAGCTTGATCACTAACACGCGAATATCTCGCGACATCGCAACTACCATTTTGCGAACGGTTTCAGCTTCGGCAGTAGGTCCATATGTGAGCTTGTCTAACTTTGTTACTCCATCAACAAGAGATGCAATTTCATCGCCGAAGTCTGCGCGCAATTGATCAAGTGAATAAGGCGTATCTTCTACTGTGTCATGCAGCAACGCAGCAATAATCGTTGGCGGATTGAGTCCAAGTTCTGCAAGTATTTCTGCAACGGCAACTGGATGCGTGATGTAGCGGTCACCAGATTTGCGAAGCTGGCCTTCGTGCGCTTTTTCGGCAACAACGAAAGCTCGCTCAACGCTATCGAGTGGCGCATTTGCATGATTTTCTTTGAGTGCACGCAGAATCGGTGCAATCAAAGTATCCATTTAGAACACGTCCCTACTTGCGACCTTTTCGCTTAGGTTGATTGCGGGGACCGCGGCGTTCTTTCACAATTGTTGAACCCATTGGGCCCATTGCAGCAACTGCGCTATCTGTTGATGGCGCGCCTCCCCCACGTGCATTGACGCGCTTAGCGAGTGCGACCATTGCAGGTTCGCGTTCACGCAGCACAGCAAGAATTGGAGTTGCAATAAAGATTGATGAATATGTTCCTGTTGCAAGACCGATAAAGAGTGCAAGAGAAAGATCCTTGAGGGTTCCAGCTCCTAGCAAACCAGCACCGACAAAAAGAATCGAACCAACAGGTAGAAGTGCGATCAATGAAGTATTGAATGAACGCACAAGCGTCTGATTGACCGCAAGGTTTGCGGCTTGGGAGTACGTACTCTTCGATGTAGCAGTAATAGTGCGTGTATTTTCACGGACTTTATCGAAGACAACGACTGTGTCATAGAGTGAATATCCAAGGATTGTTAGGAAACCAATAACTGTGGCTGGAGTAACATCAAATCCAACAAGCGCATAAATTCCAACGGTGATAAATACGTCATGCACCACGGCAATAATTGCAGCAACGGCCATTTTTGGTTCGAAAGCCATTGCAAGGTAGAGCATTACCACGACGATAAAACCAATAAGTCCGTAGAGAGCTTTACGCGTAATTTCCTTACCCCATGATGGTCCAACAATTTGCGTATCAATTGAATCTACTGAAACGCCAAATTTACTTGCTAGAACATCTTGAACTTGATTGGACTGCGCATTGGTGAGTGAGCCAGTTTGTACTCGGACCTTTTCGCTTCCGATCTTTTGAATAATTGTCTCTCCTGGAATACCAGTTGATTCAACTGCAGCACGTGCATCTTCAACTGTAATGCCAGCTTTAGTAACGATGTATGAAGAACCGCCTTTGAATTCAAGACCAAGGTGTAAGCCTTGGATGGCAAGTGCACCAATAGAGGCAAGAATTAATAGTGCTGAGATTGCATACCAACGACGGCGCTTTCCGATGAAATCTACCGATGTTTCACCGCGATATAGACGACCACCTAGACCTGAAAGTGATGACATTGTTATGCCTCCTTTGGTGCAGAAATTGTTCCGAGGCTCTTAGCCGAGAAGCCAGAGAGCGGATGACCCGAACTATAGAAATTGAGTTTGGCAATCACGGTCACAATTGGTTTAGTGAATGTGAATACAACAACGAGGTCGATAAGTGTTGTAAGCCCGAGAGTGAAAGCGAAACCTCGAACGCCACCAACTGCAAAGAAGTAGAGCAGTACAGAGGCAATAATCGATACAAAGTCAGCAACGATAATTGTGCGGCGTGCTCGTGACCAACCTGTTTCTACTGCAGAGCGCAATGAACGTCCTTCACGCACTTCATCTCGAATACGTTCGAAGTAAACAATGAAGGAGTCAGCAGTAATACCGATGGAAACAATGGCGCCGGCAATTCCTGCCAAAGTAAGAGTAAAACCGATCCACTTACCAAGGAGCAAGAAGAGTAAGTAAACAAGGCTTCCTGCGATGAGAAGTGAGCCCACAGTTACGAGACCAAGACCTCGGTAGTACAAAACAGAATAAAGAAGAACAAGGAAGAGACCGAGTGCGCCAGCTAATAGACCTGCGCGCAATTGATCAGAACCTAGAGTTGGAGAAATTTGTTGAACTTCGCCGCGATCGAATGCAAGTGGCAAAGCACCATATTTCAAAACATTCGCTAAATCTGTGGCTTCTGTTTGCGAGAAGCTACCAGTGATTTGCGCGTTTCCTGAGGGAATCGCTTCGTTGATACGAGGTGCTGATACGACAAGACCATCGAGAACGATTGCAACTTGATTGAGTGGTGAAGTCAAAGATGTAACACGAGTAGTGAGTGCACCGAATGCCTTTGTACCTTCACCATTGAAAACAAGTGATACATACCAAGCGCTTCCACCTTGTGTGTCGATACCTGCAGATGCTTTTGCAACTTCGCGTCCAAGAACTTCAGCTGGAGCAAGAATGTATTTATTTGCACCGGATCGGCTACAGGAAACGATGGCATCAGTTGCGATATCGCTGCCTGTGCCCTGACGATTTTCTGCGATCGAACAATCCAATTTTGCATAACGTGCATTTACATCAGGTGCTACTCCACTTACTGGTGTAGCAGCAGTGGAAGTATCTGAAGGATTTGGCGTACCGGAAGTTTCAGCAAGTACTTGTCTAAATCGTAATTCTGCTGTCTGTCCAACTAATTCAACAACACGTCGACCTGTATCACCAGGTACAGAGATAACAATCTGACGATTGATTCCGCTTCCTTGCGCAGTTACTTCGCTCTCGGCAACACCTAATGAGTTAACGCGTTGGCGAATAATTGAAACTGCCTGATCAATCGCTTCGTTCGTAACTTTTCCGCTCTCACCCGGAGCTATACGTGGTTGAAGAGTGACACTCGTTCCACCTCGTAGATCCAGACCTAAGCGAACCGCAGTAGCGCCTTGGATAAAGACTGCACCGAGTAATGCGAAGAGTACGAGCGCCAGAATTGCCAGAGTTCGTCCTGGGCGGGCAGTCGTCTTGACGGGTTTAATAGTTGTAGACATAGGAGGAGAGTCTAGGCATCAGGTGCAGGTGTGTCGAAAAGGGTCGCAATTCCCGCAGGTGGTGTTCGTCCTATATGGCTCCAACCCAACGCCGTTGCGATTCGGCCACGAGGAGTTCTCGCCATAAATCCATTGCGGACCAAGAATGGCTCAGCCACTGATTCCACAGTTTCAATCTCTTCGCCCACTGCAATTGCCAGCGTTGAAAGACCTACCGGTCCCCCATTGAATCTTTCGATGAGGGCGATGAGAACTGCTCTATCGAGTCGATCTAAACCAATCTCATCTACTTCATAAATCTCAAGAGCATTTCGTGCATCAAGGAGGGTAATTGAAGAGCTGCCCTGAACTTGGGCATAGTCACGCACACGTCGCAATAAGCGATTAGCAATACGTGGCGTTCCCCGAGAACGTCTGGCAATTTCACTGACTGCCTTCGTATCGATCGTGACACCTAATAATTTGGCGCTGCGAACTAGGACTCTCTCTAATTCGCTCTCTTGATAAAAATCGAGATGGGCGGTGAAACCAAATCGATCACGTAATGGACTTGGCAACAAACCAGCGCGCGTTGTTGCACCGACTAATGTGAAATGCGGGAGTTGCAAAGGAATTGCCGTTGCGCCTGGACCTTTACCAACTACGACATCGACACGAAAATCTTCCATTGCTAAGTAAAGGAGTTCTTCAGCAGGGCGTGGCAAGCGATGTATTTCGTCGAGGAAAAGAATTTCTCCTTCAACTAATGAGGAAAGGATTGCTGCTAAATCACCCGCATGTGTGATTGCGGGCCCGCTCGTGATGCGAATTGGTGTATCCATTTCGCTAGCGAGAATGAGTGCCAATGTAGTTTTACCTAAACCTGGTGGACCAGAGAGCAAGATGTGATCTGCACTTGCACCACGTTGGCGCGCAGCAGAAAGTAATACATCAATTTGCTCACGTACGCGCTCTTGTCCAATGAATTCTTTGAGATTTTTTGGTCGCAATGCATTTTCAAGCACTGACTCTTCTCCGCGCGATTCTGCAGCTACCAAACGCTCTTCTGAATTCTCCATTGTTAACGTGCACCTTTTCCATTAGCAAGTGCATCCTTGAGCAAATCACCAAGTGCAACGGTTGCGGGATCAATCCCCTCGCTTTGAAGACGTGCAACTAATGAACTAATTGCATTATCAGAATCTTTTGGTGCAAAGCCCAAAGAGACAAGAGCGCTGGTAAGTTGCTCGCGCCACGGCGGTTGATGCATCAATTGCGATGCGTGAGAACTTGTGCGCGCCATCTTTCCCTTCAACTCTAGAATCATGCGCTGCGCACCCTTTTTGCCAATACCCGGAACTTTCTCAATGACTCCTACATTTTCTTGCGCTATTGCCCGTGCTAAATCTTCTAGTGATAGCGAACCCAATATTGAGAGTGCAACTTTCGGACCAACGCCAGAAACCGTCTGCAGTAGCTCAAAAACATTTTTGCTTTCTTCATCTAAGAAACCAAAAAGAGTGAGTGAATCTTCACGCACTACTAACGACGTGTGCAAGATGGCGGGTGATCCCATAGTCAAAGATGCACTAGTGGCGCTAGTAATCAGCAACGAATATCCCACGCCTTGTACTTCCAGAATAACTCGCTCATTTGCGATAGAACGCACTGTGCCATTGAGAAGTGAAATCATCGTGCGCGCAACTTACGCAGTCGTGATTTCTCTGCCTCTACTGCAGTAGCAATTTTTGTATTTGCACTGCCTCGCCAAATATTACAAATAGCTAGTGCAAGTGCATCAGTGCTATCGACAGGTTTGGGAGCGCTTTCCAATTTCAAAATATGCACAACCATGTCGGCAACTTGTTTCTTATTTGCCCGTCCCGAGCCCGTTACTGCAGCTTTGACTTCGCTAGGAGTGTGCATCACAACAGGGATGCCGGCTTTGGCAGCTAGCAAAAGTGCGACACCTGCTGCTTGCCCCGTACCCATAACAGTGCGTAAGTTGTGTTGTGAAAAAACGCGCTCCACTGCAATGACATCGGGAGAATAAAGATTTATCCATTCACCCAATTGACGATCTAAATCCAGCAATCGCATTTCCAGCGCAATATCCGTTGGGGTTTGAATAACCCCAACACCGACGAGTGAGAGTTGCGTACCTGTTGCTCCTTCGACAATTCCTATGCCGCAACGAGTGAGCCCTGGGTCAACTCCCAAAACTTTCATCCCAAACTCGCCATAACCTCATCAGATACATCGAAATTACTGTAAACATTTTGAACATCATCGAGCTCTTCGATTGCATCAATAAGCGCAAAAACTTTCGCAGCTCCATCGGCATCGAGTGGGATAGACATTGAAGGCAAGAATGAGGAGTCTGCTGATTCATAATCAATGCCAGCACCTTGCAGCGCGCTACGTACCGGAACTAAATCGCTAGCTTCGCAAACAACTTCAAATGCTTCGCCCATGTCATTTACTTCTTCAGCGCCAACTTCAAGGACCGCTTCTAAAACTTTATCTTCGGTGATCCCGCCATTTTTAGAGACGATAATTACGCCTTTGCGATTGAAAAGATATGAGACTGATCCTGGATCTGCCATATTTCCACCGTTGCGTGTTACTGCCACGCGAACTTCGGATGCAGCGCGATTGCGATTATCAGATAAACACTCAATCATTATTGCAACACCGTTAGGGCCGTAACCCTCGTACATAATTGTCTGCCAGTCAGCGCCGCCTGACTCGAGGCCCGCGCCGCGTTTTACTGCTCTGGCAATATTGTCGGCTGGCATTGAAGCTTTTTTAGCTTTAGCGATCGCATCGAAAAGCGTTGGATTTCCATCAACGTCAGGACCGCCATTGCGTGAAGCAACTTCAATTCCCTTGATGAGTTTGGCAAAAGACTTTGCGCGGCGACCATCAGTAATGGCCTTCTTATGCTTGGTCGTTGCCCACTTGGAATGGCCTGACATGTACACACCTCACTTGTTTTGAACTGGGCTTACTTTATCGCAAACTATCTGAGCCCACCCCGAACTAGGGCAGGACGAGCGATTTCTTCTATGAAATAGCGATGTACTCGATGGTCTCCCGTAAGTTCGGGATGAAATGAAGTTGCAAATAGATTGCCGCCACGGACTGCGACAGGATGAGATTTTGCATCAGGGCCTATAACGCTTGCCAATATTTTAATATCTTTTCCGATCTCTTCAACCCACGGAGCTCGAATAAATACTGCATGAACTTTTTCGCTGCCACCATCGCCAAATTCAATATCACTTTCAAATGAATCCACTTGGCGACCAAAAGCATTTCGACGAACAGTGATATCTAATCCGCCAAAAGTTTTCTGACCATCTACTGCATCAAGAACACGATCGGCAAGGAGAATCATTCCTGCACATGAACCATAAACCGGCATACCTTTGTTGATTCGCGCGCGTATGGGAAGCAGTAATTCATAGTGCTCTGCTAATTGCGCAATCGTTGTTGATTCACCACCAGGAATAATAAGCGCGTCAATAGCTTCTAATTCTTCGATTCTGCGTATCGCCGATGGATTTACACCGCAGGCAATGAGAGAACTAACGTGTTCGCGCACATCACCTTGAAGTGCGAGTACACCAACCTTCATCAGAAATTATTACCAACCGCGGTCGGCAAGACGGTGCGGTGCTGGAAGATCTGCAACGTTGATTCCAACCATTGCATCGCCGAGGCCGCGCGAAACTTGGGCTAAGACTTTTGGATCGTCAAAGAAAGTTGTTGCCTTTACGCACGCTGCTGCGCGTTGTGCTGGGTTACCAGATTTGAAAATACCAGAACCAATGAATACGCCATCGGCACCCATGCTCATCATGAGCGCTGCATCAGCAGGTGTTGCGATTCCGCCAGCAGTGAAGAGAACAACGGGTAGCTTCCCGTTAGCTGCAACCTCTTTGACTAATTCAAATGGTGCTTGCATCTCTTTAGCTGCAACGTAGAGCTCATCTTCACGCATTGATGAGAGGCGACGAATTTCGCCACCAATCTTGCGCATATGTTGCATTGCATTAGATACATCGCCAGTTCCAGCTTCGCCCTTCGAGCGAATCATTGCTGCACCTTCATTGATACGACGAAGTGCTTCTCCAAGATTTGTAGCTCCGCAAACAAAAGGAACTTTGAAATCCCACTTATCAATATGGTTTTCGTAATCAGCTGGAGTAAGAACTTCTGACTCATCGATGTAATCAACGCCGAGGCTCTCCAAGATACGAGCTTCTACGAAGTGACCGATACGAGCTTTAGCCATAACTGGAATGGATACTGCTGCTTGAATTTTTTCAATCATGTCAGGATCGGACATGCGAGCAACGCCACCTTGCGCACGAATATCTGCTGGTACGCGCTCAAGGGCCATCACTGCAACTGCGCCTGCATCTTCGGCAATCTTTGCTTGATCGGCAGTTACGACATCCATGATGACGCCGCCTTTGAGCATCTCTGCCATTCCGCGCTTTACTCGACCTGTACCTGTTAC
>CAIOIJ010000059.1 GCA_903858325.1 uncultured Actinomycetes bacterium | reverse complement strand
CCTAAATATGGAACTGGAGCCTTTTGCAATTTACGCGAAAGATTGGGGGCATCAACTGCATCGATGCTGATTGCGAAATTTCGCATGACTGGAGTAATCGCTCCGACAAAAATTAGTGTGAGTAGACCTAGTAGTAAAAACTGCGCAATCGAATAACTCACTGCTCTTTGCGCTGCCATTTCTTATAGTTACGTAATTTTTCTAAGACTTCCGATTGACGGTATCTGCGATGCCCACCAAGTGTGCGAATTGGAGTGAGCTCACCGCTCATGGCCCAGCGAGTAACAGTTTTTGTATTTACATGAAAAAACTTTGCAACCTCTTTTGGCGTCAAGAGAACTTCTGCATCAGGGAACTGATCCATCTCTCACCTCGCCCTATTGAATACGAATGTCCGTATTGCCCGATTGGTTGGCAAGTATCGTGCTTATTTATTACTTCTGCAATCTATCTACATAGCTTGTTCGAAGGCCTGCACGCGGCGCCACCGTGTAATGAGGCGTTCATATCCCTGTCCTGCAAGTGCACCATCGGCTGCTGCAAGCCCCGCGAGTGAGTGAAGAACATCTTCAACCGATGTATCTGCCTCTAATCCATCTTCGCCCGATTGGATCAAAGCAGTTTCAAGATATTGAGCGAGTCCGCCGTAATCGAGTTCAACGAGTGATTTTGGGTGGAACATATCGAGCCAATCAAGCAAATTTTCTATCTCTTGTTCAACGGGGCCATTTCCAAATGCACCAACAACAGTGTTGTGTGCAACTTCGCATCGCGCACGAGCATCTGAAATTTTCGCGCACATAACTGTAAAAGCGCCATCGCTATTGTGTCCGCGTAATCTTTCTTCAGGTAAGAAGAGTGAGAACCAGCGAGGTGGAATAACCCACGTTTCATTGAGAATGTAAGGGACTTTATCTTCTAGTAAATCAATACCTGTGGTTATAACTTCTTCCAATGCAGGTGAAACAAATAGTGGAAAAACACTTGTAGGTAATCGATCTTTAAAATTTTCTAATGCTGCCCAACAACGAGTTGCAGTTGCCCATGGCGACACATAACGAACTCCATCAAGATCAATAACATGCGCACCGTCAGGGCGACCACTAGGAGGTTCTGGAAAAATAATTCTACGAAGTGCAAACTCTTCTTCAGCGCGAGCAGTGTTTTCTGTTGGTGATAAATTTTTCCATCGCAATTGATCTGCTGGATCAAAGGATGAAAGTGGTTCGTAAATACGAAGCGAAGCTACGTAAGGAGTTGGTCTCACAATGAAATGGTAATTACTCAGTCACACGCTTTATGCGCGTGGGATGTAATTGCCTTCAGCATAAGGATCTTCGTCATCCTGATTTTGCTGCGTAGGCGTTTCACCATGAAGTTCTTTAGCAAGGCGATCGAGATCCATCTCTTGTGAGTTGTATTTCAAATCTCTTGCTACTTTGGTTTGTTTTGCTTTTGCTCGGCCGCGACCCATGTGCGACCTCCTTACCGTGTACGTGTATCTACAGACGCGAAGGTTATCGCGCCTTGGTGCTCGCTTCCAAAGCGGGAGTGATTGAAGCTATCGAAAGACGTTTTCTGAGCCCATAGAAGCCTGCGACCTGCAGAAACAGGCTCAGACCCATCTGTGGAAGACGGAAACGGTGATCTCCGATAGTTCCCATAGAGATGAGCCAGCCGAGCAAGACAGGGGCACCTGCCAGCTTTGCCAGAAGTTTTTCATTGCCACCCATCTTCCAAAGCCAGATAAGGCCCGAGAAGAGAAGAACGAGTTGGCCTAGAATCCAAAGCCACGAAATGGTCTTGCCGAAGCCACCATAAATAAAGTCATAGTTCGCTTGTGTTTTGATTCCAGTTTTTATCGGATCGATTTTCAACCATGGGTTTCGCGCCATTGTTCCATTTGCGGCTGGCCCAAACCATGGTGACCAGAAAAATACTGATTTCTTTGCAGCGAGAACAATTGTTTTTCCTGGATTCTTTACATACCAAATGAGTGCACATTTTACTTTTGCACTATCTACTTGGGCTTCAGTTCCTTTATCAGCAGCTGGGCACGGGACTCCATTGTATTTTCCGTTATAACCGCCTGTTGCTCCATCACCGATACCAATAAACATTGTTGTTCCAAGGTTAGTTGAAATGGTTGCGCTATGGATTGCGCCAATATTTCTTCCCATCAGGACTGCCGGAAAGAACATGAGAATAACGAGTGAAATTACCGCAAATTGAATTTTTGATTTCTTTCCGGCAAGAGTAAGAAAGTAAATAAAGAAGATTGCGATTCCAAATAAAATATTTCTGGGTTGGAAAAAACAAGATAAGCCAATTGCCAATGACGATAGCGAAGTGAGTTTCTTAGAAAATCCAAGAGGGTTTTCAACCTTATCTTTGACAAGTAGTGCTACTGAAATAAGTAGAAGAGCTGCGGCTGGAGTTTCATATCCGACAACATTTGAACTCAGGGAAAGCGTTGGGTTGAAACTTACAAAAAATGAGGTAGCAACTGCTAAGAATGCGATTCGAGTTGCGAGTAATTGTTTTGTGAAGAGATAGGTAGCGTAAGCAAAGAGAAGGCCTTGAATTATTGAAAGAAGATAGAGGAAATTTCCTTGAGCAATCTTCAGAAGTATCCAAATAAAGATCGAGTATCCCGCTGGCCAATAGTGAAGGTTTCTAACTTCGGAGAAAAAACCATCGGCATTGAGGCCATCGACTGCGCTCAAATAATTCTCGCCATCGGCGCCAAGCCAGCCACCTTTTAGCGTGTTGGCCATGACAATCATTTTGATAAGGAATGCAAGGACGGGCAGAACGATTAGCCATATATGGCGATTATCTTTTTTCTTAGAAACAACTGCTCTGCGACCTTTGGATTGTTTAGCCATGTGATGCGATTCCTTACTTCTTATATGAACCCTCTAAGTATGCCGAGTGAGCGCCTGAATTTTGGGAACTTTGAATATCCCCCGCAATCCAAGCCTTCATTCCACGGGCAAACAAGCTTTTGATTGCTAAGTCAGCAACGGATGGGTCAACGATTGCAACCATTCCGATTCCACAATTCCAGGTACGTTCCATATCCGCTTGCGGAACTCCGCCCATCGCTGCCATGAATTCCATTTCAACTGGAAGGGCCCACGTTGAGCGATCGTAACGAGCACTGAGCCCGCTTGGAATTACGCGCGCAGTGTTTTCTGCAATTCCACCGCCAGTAATGTGAGAGAAAGTTCGCAAGTTTTTTTCAAGTACTTTGATAAGAGCTAAACAATCCAGTGTGTAAATCTCTGTCGGAGTGAGAAAAACTTCGCCCGAAGTTTTACCATATTCAGATACGTGGGCTTCCAAACTCAAATTCTTTGTTTTGATTATGTGACGCACTAATGAGAAACCATTTGCGTGAAAACCACTCGCTGGCATTGCAATGATTACATCTCCTGCGCGTACTTGATCGGCGCTCAATAATTTATCCGCATCAACGGCGCCAGTTGCAGCCCCTGCGATATCAAATTCGTCATCATCGAGAAGACCTGGGTGCTCTGCAGTTTCTCCACCAATCAAAGCAGTATTGGCTTTTTCGCAACCACGAGCAATACCAGCAACTATTTCAGCAATTCGTTCAGGTACTACTTTTCCAACAGCTATGTAATCGGTCATAAATAGTGGTTCTGCGCCGCACACAACAAGGTCGTCAACAACCATTGCGACAAGATCTTCACCAATCGTGTCGTACTTACCAAGCGCACGTGCAATTTCTGTCTTTGTGCCAACTCCATCAGTTGATGTAGCAAGAAGTGGCTTAGAGAATTTCTTGAGTGCACTTGCATCGAATAAACCAGCAAATCCGCCAATTCCGCCCATGACTTCAGGTCGAGAAGCTTTTGCAATTGAAGCTTTCATTAATTGAACGGCGCGATCTCCTGCATCGATATCAACACCTGCATCTTTGTATGTAGACATCAGTGAGCGTGAACCTCCGTGACTTCAAGGCGCATTTTTCCATCCGACATATCTTCGGGAATTCGAATTGGATATTTTCCGGTGAAGCATGCGCTACACAAACGATCGGATTGAATTTCGGTCGCTCCGACAAGACCCTCTAACGAAACATAGGCGAGGGAATCAGCGCCAATTGAGCGGCGGATTTCTTCGGTATCTAAACCACTAGCAATGAGTTCAGCGCGGGTAGCGAAATCGATTCCGTAGAAACATGGCCATTTCACTGGCGGTGAAGAAATACGTACGTGGATTTCACGCGCACCTGCTTCACGAAGCATTCGAACGATTGCACGTTGAGTATTTCCTCGAACAATTGAATCATCGACAACAACAATTCGTTTACCTTCGATAATTTCGCGCAATGGATTTAGTTTCAGGCGAATTCCTAATTGACGAATAGTTTGTGATGGTTGGATAAAAGTTCTACCAACATATGAATTCTTTACAAGCCCAAGACCAAATGGAATTCCGGATTCTTTGGCATAACCAATTGCTGCTGGAGTTCCAGATTCGGGAACAGGGATTACAAGATCGGCTTCAACTGGTGCTTCGCGTGCTAATTGCGCACCAATTTGCACACGAGTGGCATGGATTCCTCGTCCTGCAATTGTTGTATCTGGACGTGCTAAATAGACATATTCAAAGAGGCAGCCTTTTGGTTCTGGCTCTGACCATCGGGTTGATCGAATTCCATCTTCATTGATTGCAAGGAATTCACCAGGTTCTACTTCACGCACAAAAGATGCACCAACAATATCTAAGGCGGCACTCTCTGAAGCAACAACCCAACCTCGCTCAAGTTTTCCAAGAACGAGAGGACGTACACCATGGCGGTCGCGTGTTGCATACAAAGTATGTTCATCCATAAATATGAGGGAGAAAGCACCTTCTAATTGCGGCAAGACTGCAAGCGCACTCGCTTCGACATTCTTCT
>CAIOIJ010000058.1 GCA_903858325.1 uncultured Actinomycetes bacterium | reverse complement strand
TTACTTATTATAGGAATACCCATCTGTGGATAAGTCAATTCAATCTCTTGCTTTGGAAATGTGCAATCACTTTGTGGAAATTAGAAATACAATCCTGTCTCTAAATCTCGACCCCGATGTATTTAGTTTCCAAGAATTCATGAATTCCATCGAAGCCACCTTCGCGGCCTAATCCGCTTTGCTTTACCCCACCGAATGGTGCTGCTGGATCTGAAATAACTCCGCGATTGATTGCAACCATTCCTGATTCGATTGCCTCTGCTGCGCGAATACCGCGAGCAAGGTCGCCCGAAAATACATAACTAATAAGACCAAAATCGGTGTCATTGGCTAGAGCGATTGCTTCTTCATCGGTATCGAAAGTAACAATGGGTGCAACTGGGCCAAAGACTTCGTGCTGCAGAATTTCATTATCTTTTTCACATGTAATTACTGTTGCTGGGTAGAAAGCTCCATCCCCTGCCGGTGTTATGCCACCTGTAATAATTTTTGCGCCAGCTTTGACTGCATTACTTACTAACTCTGCAATCTTGTTGCGCTCTTTCATTGAAACACTTGCGCCTAATTGCACACCAGAATCAGTTCCTTTGCCCATAACAAGGGCGCCCATTGCTTTACTAAATTCGGCAACAAAAGCTTCGGCAACTGGTCGTTGCACATACACACGATTTGCGGCGGTACAAGCAGCACCACCATTGCGCATTTTCGCAAGCATTAATCCTTGAACTGCTGCTGGAATATCTGCATCATCAAATACAACAAATGGTGCATTGCCACCAAGTTCCATTGAGCAACGAATCACGCGGTCTGCTGCATCTTTGAGCAAGATACGTCCTACTTCGGTTGATCCAGTAAATGAAAGATTGCGCAGGCGTGGGTCATGAAGTAATTTTGAAATTGAAGCGCCAACTTTTTCAGGCAAAATAATATTGATAACGCCTTTTGGAACTCCTGCGCGTTCCATGATGTCAACGATTGCGAGAGCAGTAAGTGGTGTTTCACTTGCTGGCTTCAAAATCATTGTGCAGCCGGCTGCAATAGCTGGGCCAATCTTGCGAGTTGCCATAGCTGCAGGGAAATTCCATGGAGTAATAAGGAGTGAGACGCCAATAGGTTGGTGAGTTACAAGGATTCGCTTGTCACCGCTTGGAGATTTGCGGAAATCTCCTGGGACGCGGACTGCTTCTTCGGAGAACCAGCGGAAGAATTCGGCGGCATAGAGAACTTCACCCTTTGCATCACTGAGAACTTTTCCATTCTCTTTAGAAACAATCGTCGCAATTGCATCAGCTTCGGCGCTCATGATTTCGAATGCTTTGCGCAAGATTTCGGCGCGCACTCGCGGCGCAGTTTTTGCCCAGGATGCGGCGGCTTTATCTGCAGCGGCCAGGGCAGCTTCACATTCTTTATCGCCGGCTAGGGCAACTTCGGCAATTACTGAACCGTCGCTGGGATCATAAACTGGCATTTTTCCAATGCCATCGACCCATTCACCATCGATATACATTTGTGTGCGCATAAGATGAGCATACTAAGTTCGCAATATGTGGCGCTAGTAGCGTTGCGCAAAGGAGTTGTCAGTGCCGAAATCTTGGACCGATGGCGCACCAGCACCTGTTGCATTGCAAGATCACGCACATATAAGTGATCCCCTTTCTTACAAAATAAAGCGCCGCCTACTTGGCAATGCGCTCAACCGACATTCTCTTGGCCACCAGCGTTTGAGTAAGCGTTACGCACTTGGGATTCTTTCTTCCGACTGTATTTCATCTTCTGCCTACGGCAGCGAACAAATTTTGATTGCGCTCTTGCCCGCTTTTGGTTTAGCGGCTTTTGCAATTTTGATGCCAATGACTGCAATCGTTCTGACAATTCTTACAATTCTTACTTTGTCATATCGAAATGTCATTGATGTTTATACAAAGACGGGCGGGGCATACATTGTTTCGCGCGATAACTTTGGCCCAGTAGTTGCACAAGTTGCAGCAGTAGCGTTGATGTTGGATTACATCGTTACTGTTGCAATTCAATCTGCGGCGGGTGTCGCAGCAATAGTTTCTACTTTCCCTGAATTAGCTTCGTGGAAAGTTCAAATGACATTACTTGTCATTGTTCTACTTACTTACGGAAATTTACGCGGAGTAAAAGAGGCTGGTAAAGCTTTCGCAATGCCTACCTATCTATTCGTTGGATCTATGTTTATCGTTTTTGCAGTTGGTTTGTACCGCGATTTTGCTGGCACTCTCCCAGTTCTTGCAACTAATGCTCCGGGTGCAGTACCGGTTGGTCAACCATCAGGCTTACTCACATTTGCCGCAATATTTATTCTTCTGCGTGCATTCGCAAATGGTGGATCATCCCTTACGGGCTTAGAAGCTATTTCAGATGGCGTTGCACTCTTCAAGGTTCCCGAAGCAGTAAATGCAAAGCGAACTTTGGTAGTTATGAGCACGCTGCTCGGTACTTTGGTTTTAGGTGTTTCATGGTTTGCGCAACGCATTCATGCAATGCCTTACGAATCAGGTACTCCAACAGTTATTTCCCAAATTGCTCGCGCCGCCATGGGCGATGGTGCATTTGGTAAAGGCATGTTCGTTTTGGTTCAGCTTGCAACAATGTTAATTCTTTTCGCGGGTGCAAATACCACTTATAACGCTTTCCCTTTGCTTGTAAATTTTGTTGCTACCGACGGTTACTTGCCGCGACAGCTCATGAAGCGTGGTCACCGTTTAGCTTTCTCAAACGGCATTATCTTGTTGTCGGGTTCGGCCATTCTTTTGGTTCTCTTTACGCGAGCATCGGTAGAACATTTGGTCGCCTTCTACGCCCTAGGTGTATTTACTGGTTTTACGTTGGCCGGTTTTGGAATGGCGCGTCATGCTCATCGCCATCGCATTGGTGCCTGGAAATGGAAGATGGTTATCAATTCTATTTCTGGAGGAATTTCAGTAATCGTTGTTTTGATTTTCTCTTTTGTAAAATTTAGCGAAGGCGCTTGGATTGTTTTAGTACTTGCTCCAATTTTGGTATTTACTTTCTTACGTTTGCGCAGTCAGTACACACGCGAACAAGATGCACTTGCCGTCAAGCGTGAAAATGAACGCGCTACTTCAATTGCGCGCCACGATGTAACTGTTCTTGTAGATAATGTCGATGTCGCAACTGTTGGTGCAGTTCGATATGCCCGTTCGCTCAAACCGCGCAACTTAGCTGCTGTGCACTTTGTTATAGATGATCGTCGTGCTGAAGATATTGCAAAGGCATGGGCAGAATCTGATGCACTCGATGACGTGGCACTTGAACTTATCGATTGCCCTGACCGCAGACTTGCTAATTCAGCACTGGATTATGCAATTCGAATGACAGAGAAGAAAGATGTCGAACTCACGCTTCTTCTTCCTCGCCGTTCATATTCACGCTTTCTTGGTCGATTACTTCATGACCAAACTGCTGAAGAAATTGCAGCACCTATTTCGCAATTGACACGAGTTGTGGCAACAATTGTTCCTTTCGATGTAAATAAAATTACATCTGGAAAAGGTGTATCAATTCATACAGCTGAAAATGAAGTAATTGAGGAAGCAAAGAATGTTCCTACAAAACCAACAACTCCTCCAATCAATATTGATCCGATTAGTCATTACGCAGAAAATCTGACTCCCATCGGTAAAATCCAATGGCGAAAGCGTGCGCAGGTTCAAGGACAAGTAACTTCTATCAAGACCGCTGCAAGTGGTTCTGCGCCACTGCTACATGTTGAGTTATGGGATGAAACTGGTGGCGTAACTCTTCATTTTATTGGGCGACGCGAAATTGCTGGCCTGGAAGTTGGTTCCCAACTTCGCGCAGAAGGAATGGTTGGCGAAGAAGATGGTTCGCTCACGATTCTAAATCCATCGTACGAACTGCTTATTTAGTACTGGCGGTGGCGGTGGGATTTGAACCCACGGTTGAGTTTCCCCAACACACGCTTTCGAGGCGTGCTCTTTTGGCCGCTCAGACACGCCACCAAGGGTGACGATACATCAATACTTTAGCGCCGTTGATTTTGAAAAAAATCCTGCAATAACTTCAAAGATTCATCGGCTAATACACCGGTGCGCACTTCAACTTTATAAAGTGAACGTGGGTCGCGAAGTAGATCCCAAACAGAACCTACTGCGCCAGCTTTTTCATCCCAAGCGCCAAAAACAAGGGTT
>CAIOIJ010000057.1 GCA_903858325.1 uncultured Actinomycetes bacterium | reverse complement strand
CAGTCGCATTCGTCATCAATAGCGTTGAAATCGCGCTTATATGCCCCGTTAGAGGCATTAAAACGCCCTTCCATCGTATAGACAGCACTAGTACGTGCAATTCGCGATGCAAGAACGCAATCAAATGTATCAATTCCATTCTCAACCCCAACAAAGAGATCTTCAGGGGCGCCAATTCCCAATAAATGTTTTGGCTTATTTTCAGGTAGGACTTCATTGACCCAGGTAACGATGGTGCCAAGTGAATCTTTATCAAGTGCCCCACCGATACCAAAGCCATCGAATGAAAATCCAGATGATTGCATCGCGCCCATATCGGCCGCTGCTTTGCGGCGGAGGTCTTCGTACTGAGCGCCTTGAATAACCCCAAAGAGAGCTTGATAAGGCTTGCCGACGCGTTGTTCAGTCTGGCGCGCATGTTCATCGAGGCAGCGAATACCCCATGCATTAGTGCGATCAATTGCTAACTCTTGATATTTGCGGGTGTTGTGCAATGTGGTGCATTCATCGAAAGCAAAAATAATATCGGCACCGATTTGATGTTGTACTTGCATGGAAATTTCAGGAGTAAAGCGATGCATCGAACCATCAAGGTGCGATTTGAAAGTCACGCCTTCATCATCGACATGGGCTAGGCGCTCTTTATTATCGGCAATGACATCATCGGCTCTGAAAGTTTCGGCATTCATTGCCAAGACTTTTTTGAAACCAACACCGAGTGATAAAACTTGGAAGCCACCACTATCTGTAAATGTTGGCCCGTTCCAATTCATAAATTGCGAAAGCCCGCCAGCTTCATCAAGTACATCGGGGCCAGGTTGTAAATAGAGATGATAAGCATTTGCAAGGAGAGCTTGAGAGCCAAGATCTCTCATAGTTTCAGGTAGGACAGATTTTACGGTGGCCTTTGTACCGACTGGGATAAAGGCAGGAGTTTGAATATCTCCGTGAGGAGTTGAGATCGTGCCAACGCGCGCAAGTGAATTCTCTTGCGAATGTTTTATCTCAAATGAAAAACCATTACCCATCAGCACATTACCAAATTGCTACTCGCTCTGATTCATCGATCCAGAGTGCATCATTTTTTGTAACGCCAAAGGTCTCGTAGAAAGGGGTGAAGTTAGCAACGATTGCATTGCAACGAAATTCTGCAGGGGAGTGAGGATCAGTTGCGATACGTCGACGTAATTCTTCAGGGCGAACTTTGCCGCGCCAGATTTGTGCCCACGATAAGAAGAATCGTTCATCTCCACTAAGGCCATCGATAACGGGTGCAGTATTTCCACCCAATGAAATCTTGTATGCCTTATAAGCAATGGTGATTCCACCGAGATCGCCAATATTTTCACCGACAGTAAGCGCACCATTGACAGTGATATCCGGTGTCTCTTCTGGGTGCAAAGCGTTGTATTGAGCGATCAGGGCATTGGAGCGCTTCTCAAATTCGCTACGGTCGTGATCGGTCCACCAATCGACCATATTTCCATCGCCATCGTATTTAGAACCTTGATCATCAAAGCCATGGCCAATTTCATGGCCAATCACGCCACCGATTCCGCCATAGTTGACCGCATCATCGGCGCCAAGACCAAAAAATGGCGGCTGCAAAATAGCGGCAGGGAACACAATCTCATTCATACCTGGGTTGTAATAGGCATTGACCGTTTGAGGAGTCATGTACCACTCGGCGCGATCAACAGGTGCACCGATCTTTGCTAATTCGTAATCGCGTTGGAAGTGAGTGATGCGAGTGAGGTTGCCCATCAGATCATCAGGTGTGATGACAAGGCTCGAGAAATCGCGCCATTTATCTGGGTATCCAATTTTAGGTGTGAACTTGCGAAGTTTTTCTAGCGCTTTGACTTTAGTCTGCGCACTCATCCAATCAAGGCCTTCGATACTGACGCGGTAAGCCTCAATGAGGTTTCCAACAAGTTCTTGCATGCGCGCTTTAGCAGCTGGTGGAAAATGCTTTTCGACATAAACCTTTCCCACTGCCTCACCCAGTGAGCCTTCAACAAGTGAGACTCCGCGCTTCCAGCGCTCGCGAAGTTCGGGAGTGCCCGAGAGTGTGGTGCCATAAAAGGCGAAGTTTTGTTCAACAATTGCTTGGTTGAGGTAGGCAGCAGAGCCCGAAATAAGTTGCCATGTAAGCCAATCAACCCATGAGTCACGATCAAAGTCGGCAATCAATTTTCCAAGGGCGGTAAAAAATGATGGCTCGCGAACGACCACACTTTCAAAAGCGCGGGCAGGAATCTGACCAGCCTCTAAATAAAGCTTCCAATCAAATCCGCTAGATATCGCCTCGAGTTCTGAAAATGAATGCTTGTTATAGGTAAGAGTTGCATCGCGTTCTTTGACTTGATCCCAATGGGCGCTCGCAATGGTGGTTTCCAGCGCCATGATTTTGCGCGCTTTATCCTTACCGCCAGCAATGCCAACGAGTGCAAACATCTGCTCAACATGATCTAGGAACGCTTCGCGAATTGGCGCATATTGTTCTTCGCGATAATAAGACTCGTCAGGAAGTGAAATACCGGCTTGACCGAGATAGACAATATTTGTTGTCGAGTCCATTGCATCGGTATAGATACCTGCACCAAATACTCCGCTGAGTCCACCAATTTCTAAACGAGACATAGTGGCGATAAATTCGCGCAGATTTGTGATGGCATTAATTGCTGCTAAATCTTCATCGAGTACCGATGTACCTAATTTTTCAATTGCCTCAACATCCATGAAAGATCGGTAGAGATCTCCAATTTTCTGAGCCTCGCCGCCACCCGTTGCGCTCTCAATGATCTCGCGAACATGTGCCTCAGATTGATCGCGTAGAGCATAGAAGGCGCCATCGGAGGAACGGTCTGCAGGGATAACTGCCGCTTTGAGCCAAGCCCCATTGAAGTGGCGATATAGATCATCCTGAATTCGGATTGTTGAATCGATATGGCTGGAGTCAAGACCGCTAGTAGAGGTACTCATCTTTTATATCCTTATAAAGTAGTTGAAGATTCAACAAGCAAGGCTAGAATCATCCTATGGCGCAGCGCAAGATTACAACCTCGGCTCCGAAGTGGCTTACCCCCACCGAAATGAAAGCCTGGCGCCGTTATATCGTGGCCAGTCGGCGATTACTCGAGGCACTCGATGCCGATCTTGAAGCCCATGATTTATCCATGCCTGACTATGAAATTTTGGCTCAACTCAGCGATGCTCCTGATCGTCGAATGCGAATGAGCGAATTAGCCGATATTGCAATGCTATCGAGGTCGCGCCTTTCCCACCGAATGAAGGTCATGGAAAAAGCTGGTTGGGTAAAGCGCGAAGCTTGCCCTATCGATAAACGTGGATATTTTGCGGTCATGACTCCTAAGGGATGGAAGGCGATTGTTGCTGCAGCACCTGACCATGTTGAAAGTGTGCGCAATAGATTTGTTGATTTACTATCGAAGCAAGATCAAATTGCAATTGCAAATATATTTGAAAAAGTTGAAGAGGGACTTCGGATTAATCCAATTGAAGAAAAATAAAT
>CAIOIJ010000056.1 GCA_903858325.1 uncultured Actinomycetes bacterium | reverse complement strand
TATCCCTTCGGGCTCGATGGAAAATACGCTTCAGATAAAGGATCGCGTTGCGGTAAATAAGATTCCATTTCTCTCACGACATATTCACCGTGGAGACATCGTTGTATTCCGAGATCCTGCCAATTGGTTATCTGAGCCATTTACTACTCAATCACCATTCGTAATTGAAAAATTGCGTGAAGGTCTAGTAGCTGTCGGAATCTTGCCTAACCCTGCAAAGCAGTATCTTGTAAAGCGTGTTGTTGGTGTCGGGGGAGACAGAGTCATCTGTTGTAACAAAGATAAGAAACTTACAGTCAATGGCAAAGCTACAAATGAGCCATATATATTTGAAGGTAATGTCCCAAGTGATATGAACTTCGATGTCACTGTGCCAAAAGGAAAGATTTGGGTGATGGGAGATCACCGCGGCGCTAGTGCTGATTCTCGTTATCACCAAGATGACATCAATAAAGGAATGGTTCCTTTGAATCGCGTAACCGGACCTGTTACTGCTGTGATTTGGCCATTCAAGAATTTCAAATATTTCGGCGGCTTCGACCCTCTCAAGTAGTGCATTATGAAAGTTATCGAACAACTTCTCATTGATGCAGGTATTTCTCCGATTGCAGGAGTTGATGAGGCAGGACGCGGTGCATGCGCCGGTCCATTAGTTATCGCAAGTGTTATTTTGAAAGATCCATTTGCTCCCGCTTTAGCTCCAGTGCGAGATTCGAAAGAGATTCCCGAGAATAAACGCGATGCAATTTTTGAATTGATTATGGAAGTTGCAGCATCGGTAAGCGTCATTATTGTTCCTGCTAAAGAAGTTGATACGCGGGGTGTTCATGCAGCTAATCTGGATGGAATGCGCAGAGCGGTTCAAGGCTTGGATCAAGTACCGGCATATGTACTAACCGATGGTTATGCGATTGAAGGTTTAGGACTACCTAATTTAGCTGTGTGGAAAGGTGATCAAGTTGTAGTCACGATAAGTGCAGCTTCGATTATTGCAAAAGTTACTCGTGATCGAATAATGCGAGAAATGGATAAAGATTTTCCTTTGTATGGTTTAGCCGCACATAAGGGTTACATCACCGCAGCGCATACAAAAGCCCTCAATGAACATGGACCTTGTATTCAACATCGTCGATCATTTGCAAATATTGCAGCCCTTATCAACAAAGGCTAATACCCACATAAAGCTTGACGGTATCCGCTATTTATCTTTGCAATATCTACCCTGCTCCTCTTATGCCTACTGAAGCGAAGAAAACTAAGAAAAGTAATAATAGAATCACTGGCGCCTTTGGCGAAGAAATAATTGAGAATTTTCTAACCAAACGCGGATATGAAATTCTCGAAAAGAACTGGCGCATACGCGAAGGCGAAATAGATATTGTTGCCCTTGCCCCCAATGGAGTATTCACTTTTGTAGAGGTAAAAACGCGTCGGACTCTCGCATTTGGTCATCCACTTGAAGCGATCAATAATGAAAAAGCCCATCGATTGCAACGTCTGGCTTTAGCTTGGTTAGCAACGCACAAATGTTTTGGTTGCGAATACCAAATAGATGGAGCTGCAGTACTCATTGCCGAAGATTCAACGCATACAATCGAATATCGAGCCAATCTTCTATGAGTCTGGCCTCAACAATGGCGGTTTCACTCCAAGGTATATCTGGAAATATTGTTACGGTCGAAGTAGATATCGCAGATGGAATCCCTTCGTACACTTTATTGGGCTTACCGGATACCGCGCTTTCTGAATCTAAAGATCGAATCCGCGCATCCCTTGTCAATTGTGGTGAAACTTGGCCACATCGCAAAGTTACAGTTTCGCTATCTCCAGCATGGTTACCTAAGAGTGGTTCTAGTTTTGACTTAGCAATTTGCGTGGCACTTGTTAGCGCAATTTCTCCACTTCCTGCACAGCGTTTAGAGGGTCTACTTTTCTTAGGAGAATTAGCCCTCGATGGAGGTCTGCGCTCGGTACGTGGAGTTCTGCCATCGTTGATTGCGGCATATGAATCTGGTGTGACTACCGCAGTGGTTCCACTTGCAAATGCTCAAGAGGCTGCCTTGATGACTGGAATGGAAATAATTGCGCTGCCACATCTGCGCGATGTACTTCATTGGTTGCGAACAGGTGAGCGAAATATTGCATTAGAGATTGATCTGCAATGGCAAGAAAACAGCGCGCTTTTAGATTTTTCTGATGTTGCTGGACAACCACAAGCCCGAATGGCTGCAGAGATTGCGGCAACGGGGGGACATCACCTTTTACTTATAGGCCCACCTGGCGCGGGCAAAACAATGATTGCCGAACGCATTCCAACAATTATGCCGGCGCTTCGATTGTCACAAGCCCTTGAAGTCACATCTGTACATTCGATTGCGGGCTCGCTTACAGATCGTTCACCTTTATCTTTAGTTGCACCCATTGTTGCCCCGCACCACACAGCAACTCGTGTTGCAATGGTCGGGGGAGGTGCGCATGCAATCAAACCCGGTGCATGCTCACTTGCACACCACGGAGTTCTCTTTATAGATGAAGCGCCTGAATGCGGTAATGGAGTTCTCGATTCATTGCGCCAACCTTTGGAATCAGGAACCATCACAATCGCACGCAATAGTGGGAACCTCACGCTGCCGGCACGATTTCTATTAGTTCTTGCGGCTAACCCATGTCCATGTGGGAAATTTTCAGGACGTGGACTCGCATGTACATGCACATCAATTCAAGTTAGGCGCTACCTCGGCAAAATATCAGGGCCGCTCTTAGATCGCATTGATCTCAGAGTGCATGTAGATCCAGTGGGTCGAGTAGATATGGCTCGTAGCGATCTAGGCGAATCCAGCTCAGCAATAAGAGAGCGCGTAATTAGCGCCCGAGAAGTAGCTGCTGTGCGTTTTGCGGGACTTGCTTGGCAACTCAATTCGCAGATACCTACACGCGCACTTCGCACAACTTTTCAATTAGAGAAAAATGCAATGAATTTCTTGCATGATGAGTTAGATAAAGAACGTATTACAGCGCGCGGTTTACATAAAATATCGCGCGTTGCTTGGACTCTGGCAGATCTTTCCGGACATGATCGACCTAATCTTTGCGATGTCGAGCAGGCGTACCAATTGCGCGAAGGCGGCCACAGGTGAACGAGCGTGAAGCGCGCGCGATTCTCTTTGCGAATATCGAAGGTGGTTCCACTTTTTGGGCACGTGAAATCTATAGTCAAAGCGCACTTGCTGTTTACGAAGGCATCGTGGCTGGAAATTACGACCCTATCAAATTTGAAAAAACTATCGGAAGAGTTCGCAATGCAGATTCTTCAGAGATATTAGAGAGAATCGAGAAATCCAATATTGATTTTCTAACACCTGCAGATCCCACTTGGCCAGAACAAGTAGATGAATTAGCAGCGCCACCTATTGCATTGACAGTCAAAGGCGACTCCAGCATTCTTACGCTTCCATCTCTGGCAATAGTTGGAACAAGAAACCCAACACCGTATGGAATGCGAATCGCAAGTGATTTTGCTGCTGGTTTTGTTGATCGCGAATGGGCAATTGTGAGTGGAGGTGCCTATGGCATCGATACACATGCACACAAAGGTGCGGTCATCGCTGAAGGAGTAACAATTGCAATTGTTGCAACAGGGCTAGATATCAATTACCCAGCAGGAAATTCACGACTCTTTGAACAGATTCTGGAAAATGGGGCGATAGTCAGCGAAGTAATGCCCGGTGTACATGCAATCCCTGCTCGCTTCCTTACAAGAAATCGCCTCATCGCTTCGCTTTCGAAAGCAACACTTGTCGTTGAGGCTGCATTTAGAAGTGGATCACTTCGAACCGCGCGCGATGCCGCAGAGTTAATGCGCCCAGTAATGGCAATTCCTGGGCCTATAAATTCACCAACGAGTGAAGGATGTCATCGACTCATTGGTGAGCGCGCCGCCGAGATTGTGACATCTGTGCCTGATGCGATGGAGTTTGTCACTAGCTTTCAATGAGAGAATAACTCTATGAGTGATTTCCGTTCGGGCTTTGTAGCCATTGTTGGCCGCCCTAACGTTGGAAAATCAACACTGATCAACGCACTCGTTGGAAGCAAAATCGCAATAACTTCGCACCATCCCAACACAACTCGTAATGCAATACGTGGCATTGTTCACCGCCCAGATTTTCAAGCAGTTCTAGTCGATACTCCCGGAATTCATAAACCAAAAACACTCTTGGGCCACCGCCTCAATGCTGTCGTTGGCGAGAGCATGGACTCAGTCGATCTCGTTCTGATGTGTATCCCTGCTGATGAAACATCAGGTGCAGGAGATGTTTTCCTTGCAGCCGAAATTGCTAAACATCCCAAAGCTAAAAAATTCGCAGTTATCACAAAGACTGATCTGATTTCCAAAGAGAAATTAGCACTGCGTCTTGCAGGCATCATGGATTTAGCAAAAGGCTTTACGTGGGATGAAATCATTCCGGTATCGGCTGCAATTCACGAACAGATTGATTTACTGAGCGAACTCATCGGTAAAAATCTTCCACAAGGTCCCGAGTATT
>CAIOIJ010000055.1 GCA_903858325.1 uncultured Actinomycetes bacterium | reverse complement strand
TCACCATGGCCTGCGTTGAATGTAAAGAACGTAATTACATTACAAAGAAGAACCGTCGCAACGATCCAGACCGTATGGAACTCAAGAAGTTCTGTCCTCGTTGCAAGCTTTCAACACTTCACCGCGAAACCCGCTAATGCTCAATCCCGATTCGGTCGGGCGCACCTTCAACGGTGCAGAGACAGTTACCGTTTCACAATCTCAAATAGATTCCTTTGCTTCCGTGCTGGGCGAAACTAATACCGATCTCGCGCCTCCAACTTTTTCAATTCGAATCACACTCGATCAAATGCAGAAGATATTGTCGAGCTCTGAAGTAAATCTAGATTGGTCTCGCCTTGTCCATGGCGATCAGAAATTTGATATCAAGCGCCCTATTAAAGCTGGCGATTCTTTTACGTGTTCGTCAACAATTGAAAGTTACAAAGTTGCGGCTGGAAATGAAATTGTCACAGTTCGTGGTGACCTCTTTAGTGGCAGCGAGCTAGTTGTTTCGACATGGTCAACATTGGTGGTGCGCGCATGATTGAAGTTGGCGCAGTAATTGCCGAAAGAGTTTTTGAAATTGATCGTGCGCTCCTAGTTGCTTATGCCAATGCATCAGGGGATCAGAATCCAATCCATCAGAACGAAGAGTTTGCACTCTCTGTTGGTCTACCTAATGTGATTGCGCATGGAATGCTGACTATGGCACTTGTTGGAAAGTATGTAACTGATTGGGCTGGTAGTTGCGCCGCTATAAAGGAATTCGGCGCTCGCTTTGTAAAGCCTGTCATTGTTCCTGCTGGCGTAAAAGTTGATCTCACCGTTAGTGCAACAGTTGCCGAAGTAGATGGCGACCGAATCACACTGACAATTTCTGCCACTTCTGCCGGAGTGAAAGTTTTAGGAATGGCTAAAGCGGTAGTTCTTAAATGAATGTTCCAGATTCAATTCGTCAATTAGCTCAAGAGCGTTTAGATGCACGCGCCGCTCGTGATTTTGCAAAGGCCGACGCTCTACGCCAAGAGATATTGCAAGCAGGGTATGAAGTTCTCGATGTTGATGGTGGTTTTGATTTCCGAATCAAAGCAGCCTATATAACGTATCCATTCCCGCGCGATATTCGTCCGATAGATACAAGCGATGACGTAACCGTTGCAATGATTATTGATGGTTATACCGATGATGCAGTTGAAACAGTAAAAAGCATCAAAGCCCATGCAACGTGCGGCATCGTGCTCTTATCAATTGGAGATGCAGGCACACTTGTTGAAGAGATGGATGATCACACTTACCTCATTGCTCTCAACCCCGGTGCTAGCTGGGGCGAAGCGGCTAATGCTCTACTCAATAAAATAAATAGTAAATATATTATTTTGATGGATCCTTCTACGCGATTTACTGGAGATGCAATTGCACCCGTTGTCGCCGAATTAGAAAAGGGCGAATATGCCGCCGTTGGTTGGCGCGGGGGACTCATCAATGTAGAAGATGAATGGCGAAGCGTTGATGACAAAGGAATTGGCGAAGTAGATGTTCTCTTTAGTTATTTCATGGCGCTCAATCGCGAATATGTTCTTGAAGCAGGTGGCTTCAATGCCCGCGCACTCTATTATCGAAATGCCGATATCGAATTTAGTTTGAAATTACGTCATGCAGGTGGGCGCTTATTACAGATGGAAATTCCACTAGAGCAGGGACGTCATCACGGTTATCACGATACTGATCCTGAATATCGTGAGCTGCAATCGAAGAAGAATTACGACCGTATCCTCGAACGCTTCAGAGGTAAAAGCGCAATTTTGTCTCCACGTCGGTAACCTTGAGTCATGGCCGATCTCTCTGACTACACCAGCTTGCGCATTGGTGGTCCTGCAAAGAAATTTGTAGAAGTCTCTAGCGAAGCCGAAATCATTGCTGCAATTGAAGCAGCAGGGGACTCACCAATTTTGATTATGGGTAGCGGAACTAATATTTTGGTAAGCGATAGTGGTTTCGAAGGCACCGTAATTCATATCTCCAATAATTCGCTCAAGAGCGAAGTTGATGCATGCAGCGGTGCAACGCTAACAATTGGCGCTGGTGAAAATTGGGATCAATTTGTTGCTCTGACTATAGAACGCGGCTTTGCGGGGCTAGAAAGCTTGAGCGGAATTCCGGGAACAATTGGTGCATCTCCAATTCAAAATATTGGTGCATATGGTCACGAAGTCTCTGAATTTATTACACGTGTACGAACTTATGATCGCGTAGATAAGGGACTCAAGACATTTACTAACTCTGAATGTGAATTCTCATATCGAAATTCTCATTTCAAATCACACCCAGGTCG
>CAIOIJ010000054.1 GCA_903858325.1 uncultured Actinomycetes bacterium | reverse complement strand
TGCAGCAAGGCCAAGTGGAGTAGGAAATGAAGTGGCACCGAGTGTTGTAAATCCAGTAAGACACTCTTCATGAACTATCGCTGGTATTCCAAGACGTGTTTCTTTTACTAAACGCTTCTGCCATTCAATAATTTTGCGAGCACCATCAGCTGCAGCTATTGGCTTAGTTCCAAATGGTCGAGTGAACTGTCCAAGACCGTGCTTTGTTGCATCTTCCCATGTAAGTGGTTGCGCAACCTTTTCAAAAATAGGAACGTTATCTACAAGAGACTCTTCTTTGTCTTCTCCGGCGGGTGAAAATAATGCGAACTCATACCAAATGCTGCCCAGCTGACCCATCTTCTCTTCAAGCGTCATCTCTGCCATTAGCAGCGCAATTCGCTCTTTCCCACTCTTGCTCGTATCTGTCCATGGACGCTGCATTGGAGTGGTCATTTCGATCCTTTACACGTTCGCTAAAATTTCAATGATGAATAGCGCAATAGTAGGGGATACGCTTTAAACATGTCGAAAAAGTTAATTTCTCTCATTTCGATATTTCTACTGTGTTCATTTCCAGAAGCTAGCGCGCAAAATCTTGAACTTTCGATTTCCACTGATCATGAAGGCGGCTACGAACGTGCGCTATTTAAACTATGGATTGATGCCGATTCTGACGGTTGCAATACTCGCGAAGAAGTTCTTATTCAAGAGGCTGTCACTAAACCAATTATTGGAAAGTCATGTTCCTTTACAGGAGGTAGTTGGCTCAGTCCATACGATGGAGTGCGAACCACGAAATCTTCCGCGTTAGATATTGACCATGTTGTTCCATTATCGGAGGCGTGGAAATCTGGTGCATGGGCTTGGACTCCAGCACAGCGAGAAGCGTATGCAAATGATGTAGATGACCCAAAAACTTTAGTTGCGGTATCACTTGGCCAAAATAGAAGTAAAGGGGATCAAGATCCTGCACAGTGGCTGCCTCCAAAAGGTGTGTGTACATATATTTCAGATTGGATCTCAATAAAAGCGCGCTACCAATTATCGGTAGATGCAATAGAAGCAGCATTTCTCACTACAAAAATGAAGCAATGCAAGAACTCGGCAATAACAGTTGTATTCAATAAGAAAATTATTATTAGAAAAAGCCCGACACCAACTCCAAGTGGAATAAAGCTCTTCAAGTTTGCTAATTGCACAGCCGCGAAAGCTGCAGGAGTTGCACCAATTCGCAAATCAACCAATCCCGGTCTTTACGAAATCAACGCATCTCTAGATCGCGATAAAGATGGAGTCGCCTGCGATAGTTAGGTTTGCGTGCTAGCACTTCAGGGCTACCACTCAGAAAGTAATGTATAGGTAGTTTTACTACATACATTTTTGCGCAAATATCTAAAATATAAACATGGCTACAGCACTTGAATCAATACGAGAAACTATAAATTCGCAGACTCTGACGTATAAACAAAAAGTGCAAGCTCTTGCAGGGCTGGCGGAAAATCTTCTTGAAGCACCTCGATTAAGTAAAGAGTGCGCAGAAGCTCTTGAACAAAGAATTATTTGCGATATGTATGAGGGAAATGCGCCATATCGAGGTCGCTATATTTTGCCCGACTATTCAATTGCACTCAAACATGGTTCAACTTTTTTAGAAATTCCTCCAGCACAAGACTTAGACGATGCACTGGCATATTTATTGATCATGTACTCTCAAACACCTTCTATTACTGGGTACCCCGTCTACTTTGGCGATCTTGATACTTTGCTCCTGCCTTATGTCGATGATGTCTCAGATGAAGAGTTATATTCAAAACTCAAGAGATTCTGGATTTCACTCGACCGTATGTTTCCTGATGCCTTTGCACATACAGATTTGAGTCCGACATATAACCGTGTTGCGAAGATGATTTTGTTGTTAGAGCGCGAATTACTACAAGTGGTACCAAATATCAGTGTGAAGGTAGACCCTGAACTCACTAGCGATGCCTACTTACTTGATGCAGTAAAGACCGTATTTGAATGCGGAAAACCTCATTTCATCAATGACCCAATGATGCGATCTGATTTAGGCGAACATTATGCAGCGGTGAGTTGCTATAACTCTCTCAAAGTCGGGGGAGGATCACACACGTTGGTTCGCTTGAACCTGCGAGAGGCGGTCTTGTCTTCGCCATATGGATCTGAAGAGTTCTTGAGTGACATACTTCCGCACTTTGTTGCATTGACTGCCGAGCTTATGGAATCTCGTATCAGATACCTCGTCGAGGAGTCCGGTTTTTATGATTCTTCTTGGTTGTCTGCCGAAGGTCTTATCAACATAGATAACTTCTCGGCAATGTTTGGAATCTTTGGCTTGGCTGAAGCGGTAAATATTTTGATGGAGCGCGATGGAGTTTCAGGTACCTATGGCCACAGTGAAGTTGCAAACGAGTTGAGTTATCGAATTACAAGTGAAGTATCTGAAATTGTTGCGACAACACCAATGCCATATTGCAAAGGTAATGGTGGCTTTGCATTCCTGCATTCTCAATCAGGAATCGATTTAGATATCGGTGTAACAGCTGGAACTCGAATTCCAATTGGTACCGAACCACCACTAATTCAACATTTGAATACTGTGGCTCGTCATCACCATCTCTTTCAAGCTGGTGTGAGTGACATATTGGCTTTTGATGAAACTGCGGTAAAGAATCCAGAAGCAGTTGTCGATGTAATCAAGGGGGCATTCAAATCTGGAATGCGCGACTTCACCTTCAATCTCGATAGCAATGATTTCATTCGAATCACTGGTTATTTAGTTCGCAAGTCTGATCTTGCAAAAATGCCAAGTGCAAGGCACAGCAGTACTTTCTTAGGCGCTGGCGCAGTTGAAGGTTCTCACGTTGATACCCGAAAAACGAAGCGAGTAGTGAGTTATGAAAGCTCCCCACTTCTCAGTAGCTGACATCATTCCTTTTTCTTGGGTAGATGGCCCAGGCAACCGATTCGTACTTTTTTTGCAGGGCTGTAACTTCAATTGTCTTGCCTGCCATAACCCACAAACGATTCCAGTAATGACCCCACGTTCCACGGATATGTCGGTGACTGAGGTCATTGATCGAATCAGATTGAGCACTCCATTTATTTCAGGAGTAACAATTTCAGGGGGAGAAGCAACGCTTCAACATGAAGCGATTCTTTCTCTTTTCTCGCAGATCAAGAATGATCCTTCGTTGAACCATCTGACAACATTTATCGATTCCAACGGAAATGCAGATCACGATATTTGGGATTCAATAGCATCAGTCACAGATGGAGTGATGCTTGATTTGAAAGTATTGGACGATGCGCTTCATCATGAATTAACGGGTGGCAGTAATAAAAGTGTTTTAGATTCAATTTCGTATCTCAATAAAATTGGCAAACTATTTGAAGTTCGCCTTTTATTAGTTCCGGGAATAAATGATTCTGATGAATTGCTAATACGTACTTCCAACTATTTAGTCAGTATCAACCCTGCACTGCGAATAAAACTCAATGCTTTCAAGCGCCATGGCGTTAGAGCTAGTGCCCGGCAGTGGCCAGAAGCTAACGAGAGTCATATTGAAAAATATAGGAAATTACTTTCGTCACATGGTGTTCATAATGTTGCATAAATAGGGATTGCCCCTGATTTATCCTGCTTATTTCAATAAATCAAGCACAAAATGAGCAAAATTGAGTTCTTTCATTCATCTTTTGTATTCATTTCGATACCTAATTGTTATGAGGAAGTTACTAAAACTGCCTGCAAATTACTTGCAAGTAATTGCGCTATTCAATAGGTTAACGTTCAATCTCGAGCACTCAGCGAGATATTCATCTATATAGGAGGAATAATTTGATCAAGTCACTCGCTACACGTAAGAGCGCAGCTGCAGTTACTGCAATTGCTCTCGCAATTAGCGTTTTAACAATGGGCACTAGCTCGGCTGCAGATGCAACTTGGAACTGTAAGCCAACTAAGGCAAAGCCTGTAACAGTTCGTCTCATCGAATACTTCGCGGGACCAGCTCGTACACCACTGCTAAACGCATATGCACGTCAGTTTGAAGCTAAGAATGTCGGCGTGAAGGTAGAAATTATTTCTCCATCACAAGCAGATTCACCAGCAAAGATCACACAACTTCTACAAGCTAAGAACGTAGATATCGTTGAGCCAGCTGGCGCAATCTTGGGACAAGCAATGTCTGCAAAGCAGATTGCAAATATCTATCCATACTTCTCAAAGACAAAGGGCTGGGCTGGTCTTACTGACTATTCTAAGTTCCAAGCACAGTTGTTCGGAAAGAACACAACCTACATGGTGCCAAATGGTTACTACGTAAAGGCTGCTTTCGTTCGCCCAGAACCAATTGCTGCAGGAGCACCTGCTGTCCTTGCAAAGATTAAGAAGGGTACAGCTACTTGGGCTGACATCCTTGCTGCTAAGTCTTCAAACACTGCAACAGCATCAATGTATGCAATGCGCGGAGCTCGTGCATCATTTACACAAGCCGTATTTATCGTCCGTGCATACAATGCACCAGACCTAAACTCAGGCGGATACTGGAACAAGAGCACAAAGACCAGCATGTTCAACTCTGCTGCATCTAAGGAAGCTCTTGATCTTATGATGAAGATCTGGCATGAAGCATCACCTGCAGCATCTGTTGCATGGGGATACCCAGAAATGGTTCAAGGCTTCATCGATGGAACAGCTCACTACCTAATTCAGGATAACGAAGTTATTCAGATGGTTGATGAGAAGTTTGCTCCATTCGACAGTGGTAAGTGGATCATGGCTCAAATGCCAAAGGGTCCAACAGGCTACTCAGCACAAGATGTAAGTGGTGGCGGATGGTCAGTTGCACAATCTTCAAAGTGCAAGAACATCGCTGCTAACTTCCTTGACTTCATCACAACTGATCCACAGCACTCATCATTTGCTCGCGCATATGGTGTTGGTCCTGTAACAAAGACAGCTGCTTCAGATCCATTCTTCAAGACTGGTGCATGGGCTATCTACGACAAGATCGGTAAAGATCCAAAGGAGCTCAAGCTCGATGGTTCTGATGTTGCTCAAACTTGCTACGGTGAATTCTTCACCCAAGCAGATAAGGATATGCAGGCAATGTATGCAGGCTCACTTTCAACAACAGATGCGCTCAAGCAATGGGCAACATTCTGGGATACAAAGTGCGTCAATCCTTACAAGAAGTAGTAATAAGCACTGAATAAATAGTTCGGATGTTTATGGACGGTGGCTAGCTCTTTATGAGTTAGCCACCGTTCGAACTCCCAGATTTGAAAAAATTAGCGACAGGAGCATCACCGCAATGGCGGCCTCGGTACATAAGTTAGTGCGCAAAGATGGAAAGAAATCCCACAATATTCTTGCGCCACTCTGGTTCTTGTTGCCGGCTCTAATCTTGGTAGCAATATTTATTTATTATCCAGTTTTTGCAACAGCCAATATGTCTTTCAAGAATTACAAGCTCTTTGATCAGAGTAATATTTTTTATAATGGTTTTGAAAACTTCCGGGGTATTTTCAAAGATCTCCACTTTCATCGCATCATTCAGAACACCGTTTTATGGGTATCTGTCTCCCTCTTCTTCCAATTCTTTATTGGTTTCGGTTTAGCGCTTTACCTCAAGCCAAAATTCAAATTCTCTGGCCTTTATCAGGGAATCATCTTTATTCCTTGGGCGCTCTCTGGTTTTCTTATGGGACTTGTCTGGAAATGGATTTTCGATGACAACCTGGGTGTTCTCAATGACATGATGCTCAAAGCGCATCTGATTTCGACACCGATTCCATGGTTATCGAATGCAAACTGGGCTATGGCCGCAGTTATCATCGCAAATATTTGGTACGGAGTTACATTCTTCGTCATTATGATTCTTGCAGCATTGCAGGGAGTGCCAAATGAAATACTTGAAGCTGCAGAGCTCGATGGTTGCGGAAAAGCAAAGTCACTCTTTCTTGTGATTATTCCTTACATTCGCCCCACGCTGATTTTGATTGTTCTCCTTAGAATTATTTGGATAACAAACTTCCCAGACATCATTTTTGGTATGACAAGTGGTGGGCCAAATGAGCAAACACACATTCTCTCTTCCTGGCTAGTTCAGAAGATTACTTATGATCAAGACTGGGGTAGCGGTTCAGCCCTGGGACTTCTTATGCTCGGTGTTCTCTTTATTTTCACCATTTTTTATCTCTTGGCTACCCGCCTCGAAGAAGATTCGGAGGGGTAAGCGATGTTCAAGACTCTAGGAAAAGCAACAAAGATTTCGGTTCTTTCAATCTGGTTTGTATTTACTATTTTCCCGCTCTATTGGATGTTCTTAACTTCAATACGTCCCGTACGCGAAGTAACAAAGAAGTTTTACTATCCACATGCAAACTCAACGCTCGATAGCTATCGCACACTCTTTAAACAGTATGCATTTGGTACGTATATCAAAAACAGCTTTGTCGTCTCATTTGCAGCCTCTGCATTTGTAATCTTTATTGGAATGCTCGGTGCTTATGCACTGGCACGCTATAAATTCAAGGGTAAGTCACAGATCATGTTGGTCTTCTTGATTACTCAGATGATTCCGGGGCTTATTGCACTGGCTCCGCTCTATTTGTTACTCAGCAAAGTGCACCTGCTCAACACTCTCTTTGCGCTGATTTTATGTTATGTAGGTGGCATGGTTCCCTTTGCAACCATCATGCTCAGAGGTTTCTTGCAGCGAATTCCGCCGGAACTCGATGAAGCGGCCCTTATCGATGGCTGTAATCGTTTTACAGCACTCTTCCGCGTAGTTTTCCCAGTGGCACTTCCTGGAATCGCAGCAACTTTTATTTTCGCTTTTGTGCAATGCTGGAATGAACTCTTTTTAGCGATGGTACTTATTGACTCCGACGCTAATAAAACATTCCCCGTTGCAGAACGCTCCTTTATTGGTGCGTATTACATCGAGTGGGGCGGTCTTGCCGCATCTGTCATGATTGGAATTATTCCAACTGTGGTCATGTTTGGTTTGATGTCTAAGTTTATGATCTCGGGTCTTTCTGCTGGAATTGTGAAGGGATAGTCGTGGAGTTTGATCTTCAAGAATATAAGTCAGCATGGAAGTTAGAAGAAGGCGTTCATCACTGTAATCATGGATCTTTTGGTTCCGTGCCAACGGTTGTACAGCAAGCGCAGCGCGCGATTCAAGATCGAGTTCAACTCAACACCGTGAAGTTCTTTGCGCGCAATGCAATGAACGAGGTCCAAGATGCACGCTCAAAGGTTGCAAAATTCCTCAATCAAAAGCCTGAACAAATCACACTAGTTCGCAATACAACCGAGGCAGCAAGTACAACAATGCGTGGCTTTCCTTTCAAAGCAGGGGATGAAGCAATAGTTCTCGATCACGAGTACGGCGCAGTGATGTATGCAGTAAAGCGTGCAGTGGAAGCTGCTGGCGGAAAAATGATTGAAGTTGTGGTTCCTCGACTTGCAACCGATGAAGAAGTTGTTGCATTGGTTGAAGCAGCTCTTACTCCACGTACGCGCATGTTTGTTGTTGATCACGTTACATCGGCTACTGCACGTACATTCCCAGTTCAAGCGTTGAGCGACCTTTGCCGTGAACGTGGTGTTGCAATAGCAATCGATGCATCTCATACACCTGGTAACTTCGAATTAGATCTCGATAAATTGGATGCAGATTTCTGGTTTGGAAATCTACACAAGTGGGCATCTGCCCCACTTGGCTGCGGCGTGTATCGAATTGCAGTTCGTTGGCATGGCGCAATGCGTCCTCTTATTGTTTCTTGGCAAGATCATGAAAACTATCCATTGCCATGGGACATGCTCGGCACAGTTGACCTCAGCGCATGGCTTGCTGCTCCTGCTGCAATTGATTTCTATGATGCAATTGGCTGGCAGAGAGTGCGCGCAGCAAATACAGCACGTATGCGTTATGGCCGCGATCTTGTTATGGCTGAACTCGGTGTTGGAAAAGATGAACTACGAGAAGAAGAATTACCACTTGGCGTTATTCGTCTACATAAGATGGATGGCGGCCGTGAAGGTTGCATCGCGTTACAACGCCGTTTCGCAGAAGTTCACAAAATCGAAGTACCTATTACAACAGCATGTAATCAATATTTCATGCGTATCTCTGGTCAGCTCTATAACACTCCAGCTGACTATGAGGCACTAGTTGCAGCGGTGCGCAAAGAATTCAAATAAAAAATGGGTATTACTGATAAAGAATTAGCGATACTCGAAGAGATTCAGGCCCGCACACTCTGGCTTGCGGTTCGTATGGTGGATTATGCAAACCACGATCGTCCAAACACTGATGGAATCAAAGTTGGCGGACATCAAGCTTCAAGTGCTTCCATGGTCTCAATTCTTACATCACTATATTTTCATCATCTTGATGCAAACGACCGAGTGAGCGTAAAGCCACATTCATCGCCAGTTTTTCACTCGATTCAATACTTACTTGGAAATTTAGATAAGAAATATCTCACCTCACTTCGCAGTGCAGGTGGTCTGCAAAGTTATCCCTCACGTACCAAAGATCCCGATACCGTTGATTTTTCAACTGGTTCGGTTGGCTTAGGTGCAGCTGCGCCATTATTTGCAGGTGTTGCCCGCCGCTACGTTGATGCGCATTTTGGTCCACGACCTCATTCACGTTTTATTGCACTCATTGGTGATGCTGAACTTGATGAAGGAAATATTTGGGAAGCAGTAGCCGATCCTGCAACTGATGGTGTTGGCAACGTTATGTGGGTTGTCGATTTCAATCGTCAATCACTGGACCGAATTATACCAGGAATTCGAATCGCACAATGGCGTGCACAATTTGAAGCAGCAGGTTGGCATGTGGCTGAAGTTAAATATGGTTCAAAACTCAAAAAGGCTTTTGCCGTTGCAGGAAGCGACGCTTTCAAGCAGTGGTTTGACGATATTCCTAATGAGCAATATCAATCTTTATACGGTCAAAAATTAGAAGATCTGCGCGCACGTTTTCTCGATGGTGCGCCAAAGGGAGTCGAAGAACACCTCAAGCGATACAGCGATACTGAACTTTTTGAAATTCTAAGCGACCTTGGTGGCCACAATATTGAATCACTTGTCGAAACATTTGAAGCATGTGATGCGGTCACTGATCGCCCCAGCGTTGTTTTTGCGTACACAGTAAAAGGTTGGGGACTGCCAATGGCAGGAGATCCCCGTAATCACTCTGCACAAATGTCTACAGAACAAATTGATGTATTACGCAAAGATCTAGGACGTACGCCCGAAAATGAGTGGGAGAGTTTTGATCTCACAACTGAGGCTGGAAAATTCCTCGCCCTTCGTAGCGCAGCACTCAAGCGTCCAGATCCCGTTGCCGAAATCAATGCAGTTATTCCAATTACAACTAATGTAAAGAGCACCGGAACAATTTCAACGCAAGAAGTATTTGGTCGAGTTCTTAGCGAAATTAGTCGAGATGAAGCGATTCGCCCATACCTTGTAACTACTGCACCCGATGTTGCAACATCGACAAACCTAGGCGGTTTCATCAACCGTACCGGCGTTTTCCATCCTAAAGAATTGCGTCGCTGGAATGAGGATCCAATTCTCAAATGGGCAGAAGGTCCAACGGGCCAACATATTGAACTTGGTATCAGCGAGATGAATTTATTTATGCTTCTTGGAATGCTCGGTCTCTCTTATGACCATTCCAATCAACCACTTATTCCAATTGGTACTGTCTACGACCCATTCGTATTACGCGGTCTTGATGCATTTATTTATAGTGTTTATTCAGGTGCAAAATTTATTATCACTGGTACACCTTCGGGCGTAACGCTTGCACCTGAAGGTGGAGCGCACCAATCCACAATTACTCCATCCGTTGGCATGGAACTACCTGGCGTAGTTCTGATGGAACCTGCTTATGCCCAAGCACTCGACTGGATGCTCTGTGATGCAGTTGCTCATGTTGCAGGACGTAAGAGTGATACAACACCTGATCTTCGACCTAATGAATTGGCTTTCTATTTCCGCCTCACTACTCGGCCAATTGACCAAACTCCATTCAATGATGCACGTGATCGCTTAGGTGAAGCCTTGCTACGTTCGCAAGTATTAGCTGGTGCGTATCGCTTAGTTGATGGTCGCAATACCGCTGGTGTAACAATTGAAGATTCAAATGCACCCGTTGTCCACCTTGTTGGAACTGGTTCTGTGATGCCAGAAGTTTTGGAAGCGGCAAAAGAGTTAGCAAGTGAAGGAGTTATCGCACACGTTGTAGATATAACTTCACCAGGTCG
>CAIOIJ010000053.1 GCA_903858325.1 uncultured Actinomycetes bacterium | reverse complement strand
GGCCCTGATGATTGCTTGATCTGTATTGAGAGAGATTAGCGGTTGATTGTTTGAGACTCGATGTGATGAAAGATAGGAAAGGTAAATCAAGCTCTCTGCGATATTTGTTTTACCGCTTCCGTTATTGCCGATAAATGTAGTTGGGCCAGAAGGAAATTCGAGCTCTAGAGATTTATAGGAGCGAAAATTCGTCAGCGTTAGCCGAGTTACGCGCATTGGTATTACTCGTTAAGAGGCGTAACGCATAGGCATCAACAAGTAACGATAGTTCTCAATTGACGCGCTATTTGGTTCGGTGCGCCCAGTGAGAATCGCTGGTTTGTTGGAGCCGGTAAATGAGATCTGTACAAATGGTGTTCCAACTGCTTGTAAACCATCTGCAAGGAAAACTGGGTTGAAGGCGATTGATATTGGTTCGCCGTTAAGAAGTACATCTATGGTTTCGGTTGCTTGCGCTTCTTCGCCCGCGCCTGCTTCGAGGGAGACTCCTCCATCTTTAAATTCGAGTCGGAGTGGAACAGTTTTATCTGTAACAAGTGCGACGCGGCGGACAGAATCTAAGAATGGAGCAACTTCTACGACAGCTGTTGTAACTGATTCTGTTGGGAGTAGGTGGCGGTATGGGGGAAAGGTTCCGTCGAGCATCCGTGATGTCATTGTTTTTCCATCACTAGAAAATCCCGCTAAGCGATCATTTGATGTTGATGGTGCAAAAGAAAGTGAAACATTTTTTGTACCTACTAGAGATTTTGCAGCGTCTGCAAGGGTGCGGGCACGCATAAGAGCTGATGTAGTAAATCCTGGTGTTGCGGGGTTCCAATTAAATTCGCGAACTGCTAACCGGTAGCGGTCTGTTGCCGCAAGAGTGATTGTTTCTTCATTAATTTCAATATGTACACCTGTGAGTGTTGGTAGTGAATCATCACGACCTGCTGCGATTGCAACTTGCGCTACCGCTGTTGCGAAAGTGTCACTTGCAACAGTTCCGGTAGTTTCAGGTAGCTCAGGAAGGTTTGGGTATTCTGAAAGTGAAAGTGTAGGGAGGGTAAATTTTGCAGCTCCGGATGTAACAAGGACTCGGGATCCATCTAGCGCAATTGTGATTGGTTTATTCGGGAGAGATCTACAGATTTCAGCAAGGAGTTTTCCAGGCACTAAAACCGCGCCTTTGTTTGCGATATCTGCTTTAAAGTTTGCTTTTGATGATGTCTCTAAATCTGAGCCGCTGAGAATTACTTCGTCGCCGGTTGCATCAATTTTTATTCCTAAAAGTTCTGTTTTTATTGGCCGGGTGGAGAGGCTTCTAGAAACCCAATTAACTCCATCTGTTAGTGAATGTTGATCAATAGTAAATTTCACGCCGTAGCCCCCGTGCTCATATAGGTATGTAGTAGACGCACTCTAATTTGGAAGCGGTCCGCTTGGAAATGGGTTTTGTATATATAAAGGTAGTAGTAGTAGCCGCAGGTTAAAACTGTGGAAAAACGGTAAAAAGGCAGGTCAGAAGCTTTATTAACTAAAAAACCGCTGTGGGAAACGCGCCTACTTCTGTGGGTAAGTACCTCTTTTAACCAAGACATAAAACCCCTCCCCTTCATTAAATGTCGATCTGCGAGCAATACCCACAAAAAATTGGCTTATATCCACAGTTGTCCACAAGTTATCCCCACCTTGGGGGTAGAGAGGGTGAAAACGGACAAAACCCTTATTTAAACCTATTACTTATTCTGTTGCTTAATCCGGCTAGTTAACTCATTGACCTGGTTGTAGATCGAGCGACGCTCTGCCATGAGCTCGCGAATCTTTCGATCAGCATGCATCACAGTGGTGTGATCGCGGCCCCCGAAAGTCTGGCCGATTTTTGGAAGTGAGAGCTCGGTGAGCTCCCGGCAGAGATACATAGCAATTTGGCGCGCATTTACCAGTGCACGCGAGCGAGAAGTCCCACAAAGATCATCAATCGTGAGGCTGTAATAGGCCGCGGTTTGAGCCATGATGGTTGGCGCCGTGATTTCAGAGTTAACCTCATTTGGAATCAAATCTTTTAACACAATTTCCGCAAGCCCCATATCGACAACCTGACGGTTTAAAGATGCGAAAGCTGTCACACGAATCAAAGCACCTTCAAGTTCACGGATATTTGTAGAAATCTTCGACGCGATAAATTCAAGCACATCATCAGGGGCATTCAATTTATCTTGTGCAGCTTTCTTACGCAGAATTGCAATTCGTGTTTCAAGTTCTGGAGGTTGGATATCTGTGATCAAACCCCACTCGAACCGCGAACGCAGGCGATCTTCTAGAGTTGTAAGTTGTTTAGGCGGACGATCAGATGAAATAACTATTTGTTTATTAGCGTTGTAGAGAGTATTGAAAGTATGGAAGAACTCTTCTTGT
>CAIOIJ010000052.1 GCA_903858325.1 uncultured Actinomycetes bacterium | reverse complement strand
TCACCAACCCCTTTGCGGAGTTTCCGCGAGAGGTTGGTGTTCTTGTTTTTGCATCATTTTTTGTTGCGGTGGGATTTGGAATCATCTCTCCGACCCTTCCGCTCTTCGCAAGATCTTTCGGTGTAAATAACGCACAGGTGGGTGCAATTCTCTCTGCCTTCGCCTTTGCGCGTTTTGCAACAGGTCTTATTAGCGGAAAGCTGGTCGACCACTTCGGCGAACGACTCGTATATTCCTTTGGTATTGGCTTCGTATCTCTGACCTCCTTTGCTGCGGGTATGGCGCAGAACTACAGCCAACTACTTATCTTCCGTGCAGTTGGTGGATTCGGCTCTTCGATGTTCTCTGTTGCCGCTGGTTCCATTCTTCTTCGAGCAGTCGATGATGATCACCGTGCGCGAGCACAATCTCTCTACAACGGTTCATTCCTCGTCGGAATGATGGCTGGGCCAGTAGTTGGTGGCGCTTTATCTGGAATCTCACTTCGTGCACCATTGCTGATTTACGGATTCTTACTTATTGGTGCAAGCACATCAGGTGCTGTATTACTACGTAACTCAAAGCTTGCAGCCAAGCCAAATGCAACGCAAGAGAGAGAAACAATCACCATTAAATCCGCGCTCGCGCTTAGCCCTTATCGCAGTGCACTCATTATCTCGTTCATTACATCGTGGGTTCTCTTCGGGATGAGCCGTTCCATCTTGCCGCTCTTTATGGTCGAAGAAATCAAAGTAACTCCTAGCTTTATGGGGCTTGGCTTTACTATCACCACAATAATCAATGGCATTTTCCTACTTCGCGCTGGGAAATTATCTGATCTAAACGGTCGTAGATATTCAGCCGTAATTGGCACTTCTTTTGTGACCCTCTTTATTTTTGCAATTGCATTCACTACCAAACCATGGGAATTCTTAGCGGCAAGTGTGATTGTTGGTTTTGGTGGAGCCTTCTTATCAACTACTCCATCGTCAATTGTGGGGGATGTATTAGAAGGCAAAGGCGGTCAGGTAATCGGCCTCTTTCAAATGTCGGGAGATGCGGGTGCGATGGTGGCGCCAATCATTCTTGGTTTCATTGCCGACCACTATGGATTTAGGCCCGCTTTCTTAGTTTCTGCAGTGCTCATGTCATTCGCGATTCTTGTGGCAACAAAATTGCCCGAGACGCGGGCTTCGCATCTCGGGCAATCTCGCAAGTAATTAGCTAGTCACTGCTGCGAAGAATTGAGATTAGTCTCAATACTTCAAGGTATAACCAGACCAATGTAACCATGAGGCCAAATGCACAGCGCCAGGACTCTTCTTGTGGCACTCGAGCCGCAACAGCTTTTTCAATCTGATCAAAATCCATCACGATAAACATTGAGGCTAGTCCAACTCCTGCAACGGCAATTAAAAGCCCTAAGTTGCCACTTGGGAATCCGGTGAAAAGTGTGACGAGTCCAAACACGACATAGCCAATGAGAGCGCCCATCATGATGCGATTGAACTTTGGTGTCACTCGAATCTTGCCACTGCGGTATGCAAGAAGGACGCCACCAAATGCGCACGCAGTTGCAATCACTGCCTGCCCAACAATTCCGTTATAAGCATCGTTATAGATGCGACTAATGGTGCCCAGCGCTAAACCTTGGGCGCCGGCATAAGCTAGAACAAATGCTGGTCGGATCTTCTTTGAAAATGAATTGACCATCGCGAGAATAAATCCACCAATAAATCCAACAAGTGCAAGCGTTGGACTATTTGCTCTCCAGGCAAATGTGCCTACTGCGACGAGGACTGCAAAAAGTCCCGCAGTTTTGATGACGACATCATCAATAGACATAGGTGCAGAAGTTGGGCGGCTCTCGAGCGTGCTGTAGTCGTGAGTCTGCGTTGAGCTTTCTTTGATACGAGCAAAACCGCGGCCTGTGAGGACTGGGTTAGAACTGCGCATTAATCTCTCCTTATGTAAGTACGGAAGAAAGGCTCTGCCGTACATTCCATAACGTACGGCAACGGGTGAATATTTCCACTTTTGGCTACGCGTAAAGATTGAGAAAATGTTGTGAAGTCACCAAAATGAGCACAATCAGAGCCCTCGGTCGGGATTGAACCGACGATCTGCTCGTTACGAATGAGCTGCTCTACCACTGAGCCACGAGGGCAAAACTCTCTTACAAATTTTACTCAATTTTCGAGGGATGCTCTAATCGCATCGGTGATCCCATTTTTCGAAATAATCTCCGCGTATTTGCTAGTGAGTTCAACAAATGCCTGGGTACCTGAAAGCTCATCTGAAAATATCCCGCTCTCATTGAAAAAACGAGAAATGAAGGTGGCGAGGTTGGTCGATGTATTCGCAATCTCACAGATCTTAACCCGAGCTGCGTCCTTCATCTCTTGCGCATAGGGACCTGGTTGAAATCCGCCATATTCTGAAATGCACATAAGCCAAGCAGCTACTGTCAGCGCCAAAATTCTAGGTTCTTCGCCTCGCGCGTAGCTCTCTAGCGCCGGAATCGTGATTCGCTGCGGCAATTTGCTAGATCCATCGCTACCTACGCGAGAAGTTTTATCTCCTAGCGCCGTATTCGACCAGCGTGAAAATAATTGCTCGATATACGTATCGGCGCTCAACCCAGATGGCATCTCAAGAGATGGCAGGTATTCCTCAAATAAAACTTTTCTCAAAGCTCTTTCAATAAGTGGATCGAAACGAGATTGTGGAATTGTTTGATGACCACTGAGCGCACCGAGATAGGCGAGCAATGAATGCGCACCATTGAGTAAACGCAATTTCATGACCTCGAATTTTTCCACTTCGGTGGTAAATATTGCTCCACCTTCTTCCCAATGAGGTCTTCCAGCTACAAAATTATCTTCGAGTGCCCACATTGTGAATTTTTCTGCCGGAACAGGAATCAAGTCGCTCGCACCAAGTCGTTGAAGCGACATCTCTAAATGCTCAGATTCTGTACCCGGAACAATGCGATCCACCATTGAATTAGGAAAGCTAACGTGTGTAGAAACAAAATCCATTAATGATGTACTTCCATCCGCCTTTGCCAAAAATTCAAGAAATAATTGGCGGCATTGCGAACCATTACTTGCAACATTGTCGCAACTTAGAATGGTAATTGGTTCGGCGTGAAGTTCTATTCTCTTGGCAAGGGCCTTCATTAGGATTCCGTAGATAGTTTTAGGGGTATTTCCTGATAGATCGTTAATAATGTCGGGATGGCTAAAATCTAATCCTTTTGCACCTTGAGAGATGTAATAACCAGATTCTGTAACCGTGAGCGAAACGATTTTTGAGTCCGGGTTGGCAATTTCAGAAATCAACTCAGGCAAATCTTCTGCCCCAACAAGGGTGCGAGTATGAATTGCAGGCACAACGGCAGAATCTGTGTCTGGTCCAATTTCGACAACGCTATAGAGATTATCTTGCGCCCTCATTGCGCTGACGAGTTTTTCATTTCGCATTGAATATGCGCAGATTCCCCAATTGCCGCCAAATTTATCCATCGCTATGGCGGTGTAGACAGCTAGGTGGGCGCGATGAAAATTGCCTAAACCGATGTGAACAATTCCGGTTTTGATGGGGCGATTCTTCAATAGCAATTTTTCAGATGACACAGATTTTAGGGAAAGCGCTACTGGAGAAATCATAGAAAGGAGGGTACCTTCAATTTATCTTCATGTGTAGGATGAAGTCATGAAAGCATTTGTTATAAATGGCAAACTTGATGGTGCGTTGATTGATGTACCAGAAAGAACGCTTTCATCCGATGAAGTCAAAGTAAAAATCTCATATGTAGGAATCTGCGGATCTGACCTTCACTACTACTTTGATGGCGCCAATGGAGCATTTGTAGTTGAAGAACCACTCATACCCGGCCATGAGCTCAGTGGAGTGATAGAAGAAGATCCTTCCGGTGAGTACGCGCCGGGAACAAAAGTGACTCTTCATCCAGCTACATATGGAATCAAGGAAATTGGAATTGAAGATAAACCATATCTATGGCCAAAGGGTGCATACCTAGGTAGCGCCTCAACACATCCACATACTCAAGGCGCGATGTCTGAATATTTCATCGCCAAGAAATCGATGATTCGTGTTTTGCCTCAGAAATTATCTCTCGAACTTGCAGCGCTAGCCGAACCTTTGGGTGTTGCAATTCATGCAATCAACGTTGGCGATGGAGTTCAGGGTAAGCGAATTCTCGTATCTGGTTCTGGCCCAATCGGTCTATGCGTAATAGCTGCAGCAAAGATTCTCGGTGCTGCATCAATTACTGCAACAGATATCTTGCCATCTGCGCTAAAGCGCGCTGAGGCAGTTGGTGCAACCACAACCTTGCAGATTGGCAAAGATGAATTACCCGAAAATGCCTTTGATATCGTATTTGAATGTTCAGCAGCTGCGATGGCAATCTCATCGGCTTTCCAGATGGTTCGACGTGCCGGTGTTGTTGTTCAAGTAGGCATGCTTAGTGCGGGTCCACAACCGATAGCTATCGCACCATTGATTTCAAAAGAGATTCAATTACGAGGGTCATTTCGATTTAATGATGAAATTTCTGATGCGGTTGCGATGCTCGCAGAGAACGACTGGATTAAGGCAATTATCACTCACGTACTTCCATTAAGTGATGCTATTACTGCTTTTGAGATTGCTAAAGATTCAGAAAAATCTGGAAAAGTTCTGGTAAAGATTAATTAACCTGCTACTGCCTCAATGAAGTCAGCACCGAGTTTTGCTGGATCTGCTAGATAAAACGGAATATTTGGCGTATTTCCAGTCTCAATTTTCACAAAAATCAGTGATACTTCATCACTTTTTTCACGAGATGAAATCAACTTCTTTAACTCATCTGCGGAATCGCATTGAGCGGTCCAGAGACCGAGGCCCTTTGCAGCACCAGCAATATCAACAACATTTGCTTGTGAGTACATTCCATCTGCCGAGGCATGCTGGCCATTATCTAAAACAATGACGATTAAATTTTTGGGTGCATATGCTTTAAGAGTGGGGAGAATGCTAAAGCCCATAAGTAAAGAGCCATCTCCATCAATGACACCTACGCGACCTTTATGCCCAAGAGCTATTCCGAGCCCCACAGGTGTAGTGAGCCCCATCGAATCAAGAAGCGGAAGGTGGGTTTTCTTTCGTGACAGGCTAGCCATTTCGCGGGCTGTTGCTCCGCATGTGATCACCAACGGGTCGCTGGCAAATACTTCATCGAGAATTGCAAGGGCTTCGATTCTCTTCATTTGATTGTCTCCATACCTGGGTGAAGTGATTCAAACATAGTAACTATTGGCCGACGTTGAATTACTGCAAGCTTTGACACAGCACTCGTTGAAGAACGCCATACCTCTACAGAATCTGAAATTCCAAGATTCTCCACACGAATACCTAACTTCTTCAGTAGGTCCGGGGCTGAGTCAGATATTGAATGAATCATTGCATTGTATTCACCGAGGCCGCCTCGAGTATTAGCGAAGATTGGAAAACCAATGTGATAAGAACTTGCAAATGTTGCGAGCGCAGTAAGCGCGTTGCCGAATCCGTTATCTTGCATAACCATGGCGACTCTTTTTCCTGTGAGCGCTAAACCGCCTGCGATTCCAACGGCTTCTTCTTCGCGATTGGCCATAACTCCAGGTATGCCTTTGGCTTCTAGTGATCGGATAACGGGAGCAGAATGCGAGGAAGGCACATAGATGAAATGTTCGATCTGCCAATCAAGTAATCCATCAACAAGGGCACTCAAACGTGAATTAGCTTCTTTCATCATTCCCCGAATCAACTGGTTAAGGAGTAAGTAGCGCATGCTACTCCTTGCCTTATGCTTGCGCCATGACAGATTCTGGAAAATACAATGTGTGGACACAATGGGAAGATCTACAAGTTCCGGATGGCATGGTTGCTCTCAACCCAAAGAACTTCCCCCTAGAGACCAGTGATCTTTCTCAAATATCCTTCTACGTTGCTCCATATATGGGTGGTCGCAAGGTTCTCGAATACACAGCGGCGATGACAAATCTCAAAGTTCTGCAAGTCCCAAATGCCGGCTTCGATGATGCGCTTGAATTTCTCAAGCCAGGAGTAACTCTCTGCAATGCGCGTGGGGTACATGATGCTTCGACTGCTGAATTGGCCGTGGCCCTAGCCATTAGTTCACGGCGTGGGTTCTATGACTTTGCTATTGCGCAATCAGAGCAAAGATGGGCCAATAAGAGATACTCCTCTTTTAACGATAGCAAGATTGGCATTATTGGTGCAGGGTCTATTGCGCACACACTTGCTAAGTATTTATCCCCTTATGACGTTGAGATTACCTTCTTCTCGCGATCCGGGCTTGATGGTGCCGTAAAAATCTCTGAGCTAGATACACGCCTTCCAGAATTGGATATCGTCTTTCTTGTTCTTCCTCTTAATAACGAATCAAAAAATCTCTTTGATTCAGAGAGATTGAAGAAGATGAAGGATGGCGCCGTGCTAGTCAACGTCGGCAGAGGCCCTATCGTCAATACAGATGCACTCATTGCCGAACTAAACTCAGGACGTTTATTTGCTGGATTAGATGTCACAGATCCTGAGCCACTTCCAGCCGGTCATCCGCTCTGGAGCGCTAAGAATCTTGTGCTCTCACCGCACGTAGGTGGAAACTCAACTGCATTCGACAGTCGCGCGAAAAAACTTATTTTAAGTCAACTTGATTTGGTGGCTAGTGGTCAAGAACCTGCAAATATTGTTGGTAAGGGCTAATTACTCAATCGTTCAATTTCACGAATTATTGCGCTGTGATCTAACTCCCCATCGCCGTTTTCTATAAGTTTTGCATACAGCTGCGTAACCAACTCTGTGACGGGCAGATCCGTTCCATCAGATTTAGCAGCGTCAAGAGCAAAGTAAAGATCTTTAAGTAAAAACTTTGACTTTCCGCCGGCCGGAAAATCCATCGCTTCAATTTTTGGACGGCGCAACTGCAGAACTGCTGAATTTGCAAGCCCCCCTGAAAAAATCTCAAGCACTTTGCTTGCATCCAGGCCAGCGCGACGAGCGAGAGTGATTGCCTCACCGATTGCGGCCAAATTAATCGCAACCACAATTTGATTTGCGGCCTTCGTCAATTGTCCTGAGCCCACATCTCCGAGTAAGACCACTGTCTTACCTAATGTAGCAAGAATCGGTTGCAGAAATTCAAAACTAGATTTATCTGCGCCCACCATAATTGAAAGCGTTGCTTGCGCAGCCCCTACTTCGCCACCGCTGAGGGGTGCATCGACAACTATTACTCCGTGCTCTTTCATTGATGCTGCGAACTTTGTAATTTCCACTGGTGAAACCGTGCTCATGACAACTAAATAATCACCTGGCTTGAGCGCTTCTTGCAAGCCATTACCCAGGACTTCAATGAGCTGAGGGAGATCGGGAAGAGTAACAAAAACCATGCGTGCATCTATTTCATTGAGATTCGCTGGAGTTGAAATTCCAACCCGAGATGCAGCTTCGCGTGCGGATTCAGAGCGGTTCCAACCCTGTGTTGGATAGCCTGCTCGTGCCAAATTGGCAGCAATAGGTAATCCCATAGCCCCTAAACCGATGACGGCAACTTTTATCTTCTGATTCACAGCAACACCTTGGCGAATTTCTCTTTAAATTGAGGCGTCTCTAACACTTCTCTATTTACAACGAACTGTGGGATTTCTCCACGGCTGATTGAGGCGATTGAACCAAAAGCACTCTTGCCCATTCCAAGTGCTAGCTCATCTGTCCAAGCAAGATTATGAGGTGTAACAATCACATTAGACATCTGCATAAGCGGATTATTCTTAGCTATTGGCTCGACTTCAAATACATCTAATCCAGCGCCAGCGATTTCACCAGACCGAAGAGCATCAACAAGTGACTCTTCGTCAATTAATGGCCCTCTTGAAATGTTGATAATAATTGCGCTCTTCTTCATCAATGCAAATTGAGCTTTCCCAATCAAGTGACGAGTTTCTGGTGTCAGCGCTGCAGTAACCACAATGACATCCGATTGCGAAAGCAGCGCCTCTAGGTCTACTAGTTCGACCCCAATTGCTGCAGCTTCTTCGCTCTTCTTCCATGGATCGCAAGCCAAACGTCTTGTTTCAAATGGTGAAATCAATCGGAAAAATTCGCTTGCAACATTTCCAAGCCCGATGGTGCCGATAGTTTTTCCATTAACGCCGCTGCCAAGCCCATCGATTCGATGAGCCCAATCGAAAGTTCTTGCTTGATAATCTTTTGCTACAAGTCTAAACATCGTGGCGAGCATCAGTGTAAGTGCGGCAGTTGCAACTGGTTTCTTAGATCCGTCAGGTGTAATTGTGAGAGCCACACCGGCTCGAGTGCATGCCGCAAGATCCACATTGTCGTACCCAACACCGAAACGGGATATTACTAATGGCGACTTTGCGGGCGAATCGAAAGAATCGGCGGTAACACCCACCCCAGCAAATGCGACAGCACTGAACTCTTTAAAATCATCGGGTTGCAAAAATGGCTCTGCATTTTCCATGAATTCCCACGGCAACGGTGCGAGTGTTTCAATTGAAACTTCTCCCCAGCTAAATCCGCCAGCCCCATTTGATAGGTCTCGAGTTAAGCCAACTTTAAAATCCATGAATGAGTACCATTGCTATCTCTGGAGAAGTGTTCGTTCGAGAAGTCTAGTCGAAAGTTCAAGATTAAGGATAGAGGTCCGCTGTGAAGGTAATTTTGTTAGGCCCTATGGGAGCTGGCAAATCTACGTTGGGCAAAATTCTTTCACGCGAATTAGATTGGCCATACTTTGACAATGATCATGAGATTACAACTTCGTATGGGTTGAATGAGAAGGAAGTATCTCAATTACCTGTTGAAGAATTACATGCTTTAGAGACTCGCTATCTTCGCGATGCACTTGAACGTCCTGAATCATTCATATCAGGCGCAGCGGCTTCGGTCATTGATGATCCAGAAAATCGCGAACTTCTTCAATCGGCCTTTAGCGTTTATCTTCGATTGCCACTCGACAAAATAATTGAGCGAGCAGGCAGCTCTGGCGTTGGTCGCCAAGTTCTTCAAGATTCTGGCACAGATATTTTGATAGAACGATTTAACCGCCGAGACCCGTTGTACAAGTCTGTTGCTCATTTTGTGCTCGAACTGAGCGATTCACCAAATCACGATGCAGAAAATATTAAGCGAGCGATACTTTCTTAAGGGACTTTTTCTCGTCAAAATCTGCAATAAAGAAAATCACTACAGCAAGTGCGGTGAGCGCCGCAGCTGACCAAAGCGGGGATGTATATCCAAAGTCTTTTGCAATTAAATAGCCACCTGCGGCGGCTCCAATTGTGTTTCCAATATTGAAGGAGGCGATATTTGCTCCCGATGCAAGAGTCGGGGCGCTTGAAGCAAATTTCATTACTCGCATCTGCACAGCAGAAACGGGAGCAAAACCTAAAATTCCCATGAGGAAAATGCTCAGAACTGATGCGGGTTTATTAGTCGCAGTCATTGCAAAAATAACAAGTATCACGAAAAGGCCTGAGAGGTAGCCAATGATGGTCAGTTTAAGATTTTTGTCAGCAGACTTTCCACCAAAATAGTTACCAATGAAGATTCCAATTCCGAATAAGAACAAAATGTATGGAATTGATGAATCTGCAAAATGGGTTACTCGCGTAAGCGTGTAAGCAATATAAGTAAAACCACCAAACATTCCCCCGAATCCGCAGATTGTTACAAGAAGCGAATACCAAACTTGGCGTTGGGTAAATGCGCGTAATTCGTCGCGGATCTTTCGGCTACCGACCTCAGGATTGTGCGGAGGATCGAGTGGAACAAGTGAGACTATTGCAAAAAACGCTGAGATGCCCACAAGTGAAATAGCTAAAAATGTCGACCGCCAACCAAATTGTTGACCAAGCCAGGTACCGAACGGAACACCCAAAACATTTGCCACCGTGAGGCCGGTAAACATAATGGAAAGCGCTCTGGCCTTCTTTGTAGCGTCAACGAGATCGGTCGCAACTACAGCACCGATTCCAAAAAATGCACCGTGGCATAAAGCTGCGACTACTCGTCCCACCATCATTATTGAGAATGTATTGGCTATTCCGCTAATAAAATTTCCGAGAATAAAAAGTGTCATCAAGCCAAGCAGGACTTTTTTACGTTCTAATTTTGTAACAGCAATTGTGATAAAGATTCCGCCTAATGCAACGCTGATCGCATAGCCAGAGACAAGATATCCAGCCGTTGCTGCAGAGATATTAAAATCACTTCCAATTTGAGGAAGTAGTCCAATTGTGCCAAATTCAGTGAGGCCGATTCCAAAACCACCAAGGGCTAAGGCATACAAGGCTATTGGCACGCTGTAGATGCTAGTCCGTACCAATGAGTAAGTTTCTCGCATAACGAATCTATAACGTTAATTTTTTCACCTACCGAAGCACTTCAATTGCTGTTAGCCTCCTTTAATGTCGACGAGACCATCACATGACTAGCTTGCAACCAGTCTTACAAATCAAAGGTCTAGACAAATCCTTTTACGCAACGCATGCGGCAAATAACGTCTCTTTCGATGTTCACCCCAGCGAGATTGTTGCTCTTCTTGGCGAAAACGGCGCCGGAAAATCAACAGTTATCAAAATGCTTGCCGGTGTTTACACACCTGATTCGGGCGAAGTATTTGTTGATGGAGAAAAAATTCAGCTCGATGGCAAAAACCCCGAAATCGCATTCGTTCATCAAACTTTGGGATTAATTGAATGGATGACTGTTGCTGAAAATATCGCACAGATTATTGGATATCCCCGCCGTCTTGGATTAATAAATATTAAAGCAATGAACCAGCAAGCCAAAGATGTTCTTGGAATTGTGGCTGGTGGAATTGATCCAGAGGCACGCATCTTTACTCTCAGCAGAACAGATCGAAGCCTGCTTGCAATCGCTCGTGCGCTGATTCAAAAGCCAAAAATTTTGGTGCTTGACGAACCAACAGCTTCACTTCCGGCACACGATGTCGTACGCCTCTTTGAAGTACTTCGTGAACTTAAAAAGAGTGGTGTCGGGATCATCTATGTTTCACACCGCCTTGACGAGGTTTACGAAATCGCGGATTCAACAGTGATTATGCGCAACGG
>CAIOIJ010000051.1 GCA_903858325.1 uncultured Actinomycetes bacterium | reverse complement strand
GGTATCGAGAAAGCAGATGCATTTGCTGCCGTAAGTAATGGCGATAATTCAAATATTTTGGCAGCTCGTGTAGCCCGCGAAACTTATGGAGTACAAAATACTGTAGCTCGAATTTATGATCCAGGACGCGCAGAAATTTATCAGCGCTTAGGTATTCCAACTGTTGCAACAGTAATCTGGGCGACAGATCAGATTATGCGACGCCTCGTACCTGAAGGTTCTCGCTCCGAATGGCGCGATGCCACAGGAACGGTGCAACTTGCAGAGATGCATCCACATAAGAATTGGTATGGAAAAGCTGCCTCACTCATCGATCAAATCACTCCAGCTCGCGTCGCTTTCATTACACGACTCGGTGAAGCACATATTCCAAATGAACATACTGTTTTGCAAGAGGGAGATCTCTTGCATGTCATGGTTTTAGATTCAGAACTTGCCGCTGCAGAGAAGACGCTCTCCCATTCACCAGATGAGGCCTCATGAGAATCGCAATCGCTGGAGCAGGCAATGTTGGTCGCGCAATTGCGCGCGAACTTTTAGATAACGGACACCAAGTACTCCTTATCGATAGAGATCCCAAGGCGCTGAAAATGGAGAGCGTTCCTGATGCCGAATGGCTGATGGCTGATGCTTGCGAAATCACAGCACTCGATAATGCAAAATTAGATAATTGCCAAGTATTAGTGGCGGCAACCGGTGATGACAAAGTAAATCTAGTTACTTCTCTTCTTGCTAAAACTGAATATGGCGTGCCCCGCGTTGTTGCTCGAATCAATCATCCTAAGAATGAGTGGCTCTTTGATACTTCTTGGGGTGTCGATGTTGCGGTATCAACTCCACGAATTATTTCAGCCCTTGTCGAAGAAGCAGTAAGTGTTGGCGATGTTGTCCGACTCTTCTCTTTCAAAAAAGGACAAGCCAACTTAGTCGAGCTGACTTTGCCCGATTCATCTTCATGTATTGGTCGAACAGTTGAAGAGATTGAATTACCTGAAGATGCAGCACTCGCGGCAATCGTTCGTGATGGTCGCGTCATAACTGCTAAAGCACATGATGTATTTGCTGCAGGGGATGAACTCCTATTTGTTGCCTCTGCTGCAGCTGAAGATAAAATCAAAGCCTGCTTTATCAATAACTAATCTGCTTTTACAGTTGGAACTTTCTTCAAAATAAGCCACGTACCCCACGCCGTTGCAATAAATAGTGGGTATCCCATTGCTAAATTGACTGTGCCCAGCAGATTTACATTTCCACTTCGATAAATTGGGTATTGCACTGCGATACGACCAAAAAATAGCGCGACCCAAAGCCACCCCGCGCGGGTGTAAGCGCGCTTTCGCGCTGAGTGATTACGCCACAAGAAATTTTCTCCCAAGAGTGGGCCGATGATTACGCCAATTATTGGCCAACCAACAATATTTGCAATCAAATATGCACTGCCATAACCCAAGTTAGTAAGAAGTTTTGGAATATAAAAATCAGCGGCATTTCCACTCCTATTTGCTAAGTAAGCACAGAAAAGAACCCCAATAAGACCTGAAATAACGTGTTGAATTGTGTCGCGCATTGCGAGTCGAATAATTGTAAGCACAAGCGAAGTTCCAACTGCGCCATAAAGAGCGGTATGAAGATCGTGGGAAATATTGAAGACAATAAGAAAAAGAAGTGCAGGTAAGCCAGAATCTAATATTCCTTTTTTCCCGCCAAGAGCATGCAGAATTTTTGCCTTGTCATCCTTGTGCTCCATTAGCCCTCGCTCTTTACGCCAGTTGAACCAAAACCGCCATCACCGCGACCAGAGCCTGGGAGTTCGCGAACTTCAACAAAATTAGCGCGCTCAACCTTTTGAATAACTAATTGTGCAATTCGGTCACCGCGCTTGAAAGTAATTGCCTCTTGTGGATCATGATTGATAAGAATGCATTGCAATTCTCCGCGATATCCCGCATCGACCGTGCCTGGTGCATTGACCATAGTGACACCATGTTTGATAGCAAGACCTGAACGTGGATGCACAAAAGCTGCATAACCATCGGGTAGTGCAATTGCGATTCCAGTGGGAACAAGGCTGCGCTCCCCTGGTGCAAGGGTTACATCAATTCGAGTCACGATATCCGCGCCAGCATCGCCACCTTTGGCATAAGTTGGTAGAGGTACGCCTGGATCTAAACGAGTGATCAGGACTTCAACAGAGTGCTTCATGGATTGATTTCAAACTCCGGATCAACAAAGGCTAATAACTCAGGGTGTTTTGAAATATATTCTAAATATTCTTTTGGCGCATTATCTAAGAAATGGTTCATCGGAACTATGACAAAAAGTGCTGCAGCTTTGACTGCAATATCACCATCGGGAGAATTCAAGCGACCTTCAGCTTCGCAATAAACCTTGCGATTTACTTGACCAGTGATGCGTGCCGAAATGTGAAGCGTTGTTCCCATTGGAACTGGGCGAATGAAATCTGTTTCCAATCTGGCAGTTACTGCAGGAGCGCGCAATAACCACATTAGTTTTCCAAGTGCTTCATCAAATGCTAAAGAGAGCAATCCCCCGTGAGCAAGACCTGGTGCTCCTTGATGATTTTCGGTGACAGTAAATTCTGCAGTGAGATTTGCGCCTTCTCCAGCATGTGCAACTAAATGTAAACCTGTGGGATGTAATTCTCCACAGCCAAAACAATGGCCAAAGTGGGAAGGAATTTGAGAACCAATAGGAGGAGCTTTCAGGTGACGCTCTGGAATCAAAGCACCTTCTGGAGGTGTTGTGCTTGCAACCCGACTCATAGTGCAAGGTTACTCGATGAGTATCCGATAGCGTAAGACCTATGCAATTTAGAGAAGTGATAAGCGCCCCTTTTTGGCTCATCGCCTTCGTCTATTTCATTTTTCTCTCAGTTGTTCTCTCTATTTGGGCCGCATTAGGCGATACACCAGCGCTCATTACATTTATTATTCTGACATTCCTACTCATTGTGATTTATCAGAAAACAAAATTAGTAATTGAACTCGATGATATGCAATTACGAGTAGGACCTGCCCATATCGAGAGAAAATATATTGGCCAATCAATCCATCTTGATCCTGCTGCGCTCAAACTTGTCAGAGGACGAGATGCTGATCCAGCTGCATATTTAGGAATTAGATTTTGGAATCCCAATGGTGTGAAGATGTTAGTAAATGATTCACGGGACTCAACACCGTACTGGCTAATAACAAGTAAGCGCGGCCAAGAATTGACCGCGCTACTCAACAAATAAAAGTTCTAAGCACATTCCTTACAGACAGCTTTTGCACCTTCGCCACGTGCTAATTGCGTAATGTGGTGAACCAAGAAACAACGTGAACATGCAAATTCATCAACTTGCTTAGGAACAACGCGAACTGCTAACTCTTCACCTGATAAATCTGCGCCAGGAAGTTCTAGAGTTTCAGCTGCTTCTGCTTCATCAATATCAATCTGTCCGGATTGAGCATCGACTCGTTGGGCTTTAAGTTCTTCTAACGACTCCTCGTGGAGTTCTTCATCGGTCTTTCTGGGTGTGTCGTAATCTGTTGCCACTGCTCTCACCTACTCTCGTATCGATTCATGGGAGAAAAACTTCTCCCAACGGGCGCACTATGGCCTATTTCGAGATTCTCTGCTTGATACAACAGTCGGCGTGTCGCTTATATTCCGCAATCACCGCACAATTTGAGCAATTTGCTCAGCTAACCCACCATCTACACGCGCATGTATGGCTGTTCCTTCAGGGAGATATTCCTCACTCAGGATCTCTCCATGTTCATGAATCGCATGAACTAAGTCGCCACGTTCGTAAGGAATCGTTGTTGAAATTTCGACTTTCGGTCTAGGTAACGAACTTTCAATTGCGTGAATCAAACCTTCAATTCCAAAACCAGTACGTACAGAGAATGCATAACTATTTTTCTCTTTACGCAAAATAGACATGACTACTTCAGGATCGGCAATATCAACTTTATTGATCGCAATTATTTCGGGAATCTCACCCCCGCCAATGTCAGTAATAACTTCGCGGACTGCACGAATCTGTTCGAAAGGATCTGTATGCGAACCATCGACGACATGAACAATTAGATCGGCGCCAGATACTTCTTCTAGCGTTGATTTGAATGCATCAATGAGTTGGTGTGGCAGATGGCGAACAAAACCAACGGTATCGGAGAGCGTGTAGATACGGCCATCACTTGTCTGCGATTTGCGCACAGTTGGATCTAGCGTCGCAAAGAGCGCATTTTCAACAAGCACGCCAGCATTAGTGAGTTTATTAAGTAAGGATGATTTTCCAGCATTGGTATATCCCGCAATTGCAACCGATGGAATGTTGTAGCGACGACGCTCTTGTCGTTTGGTATCGCGTGAAACTTTCATTTCTGCAATTTCGCGACGAAGTTTCGCCATTTTGTCTCGAATACGTCGTCGATCGGTTTCAATCTTTGTTTCACCAGGACCGCGACCACCAATACCTGCACCACCCGCGGCGCGACCACCTACTTGTCGTGAGAGCGAATCACCCCAACCACGAAGACGTGGAAGTAAATATGCAATCTGTGCCAGCTCTACTTGCGCCTTACCTTCTTTACTCTTTGCATGCTGCGCAAAAATATCGAGAATAAGTGCGGTGCGATCGACAACTTTGACTTTCAATTTTTCTTCAAGCTGGCGCAATTGCGAAGGCGATAATTCGCCATCACAAATAACTGTGTCGGCGCCGGTGGATGCAACTACTTGTCGAAGCTCGACAACTTTTCCAGAACCAATATATGTTGCAGGATCTGGTTTATCTCTGCGTTGAATCAGTCCATCGAGAACTTCCGAACCTGCAGTCTCTGCAAGTGCTTTCAATTCAGCTAGTGAATTTTCAGCCATCTCTGCGCTTCCTTCAGTCCACACTCCAACTAGTACAACGCGCTCTAGTTGTAACTGACGATATTCGGCATCAGAAATATCTTGCAGTTCTGTAGAGAAACCTTTGACGCGACGCAGCGCGTGACGATCAGCTAAATCAGGTTGTGAAGAAACCTCATAATCTGTTTCCTCTGCATCAAATTCTGCTGCCGCTCTTGCACTCTCACGCATGAGCTCTTCAAAATCTAACTCCTCGCGATCATCTTTACTCAAAGAAGAAATCCCGAGATATCGTGCTCTGAAATCAAAACAGCTGGGCCAATAAGAGTTGCATTTGAATGTCCATCGATATCAACTTCTAAGCGTCCTCCTGGTGGATAGATGACCCACTTTGATGGCAACCGTTCTTTTGAATGAAGTGAAGCAGCAAGTGCAACGGCGCACGTTCCGGTTCCGCACGAACGTGTTTCACCACTGCCTCGTTCAAATACACGCATTTTCAATTCGTGATCACCGATTACTTGAACAAATTCAACGTTGACACCTTCGGGGTAAGCATCTTTAGGGCGAACAATCGGGGCTTCATCCATCGCGCCTACCTGTTCAATATCTTCTACAAAAACAACTGCATGCGGATTTCCGACACTAATTTTGTAGCCATTCCAAATATGCCCATTAGTTGCTGCAGTAATTTCTTCGCCTTCATCGCTTACTTGACCCATATTGACTGAAATATCACCAGTCATTGGTACGCGCAGATGCTTCATCCCATCACGCGTATTGATTGCGAAAATTCCCTCTTTTTCATGACCCCGCTCAACTAAAAAGCGCGCCATTACGCGAATTCCATTGCCGCACATTTCAGCAAGTGAGCCATCAGAGTTTCTGTAGTCCATAAACCATTTGCTATCTCTTTTTATAATACGAATAAGGCCATCTGCGCCAATTCCAGTTGTTCGATTACATATCGCTGCGGTTTGAGCGGTAGTAATGGAGTGTTCATCGAGTGGATCAAAGAGAATGACAAAATCATTCTCTGTTCCGTGGCCATATGTTGCAATAAGTGAAGTATTCATATCCACCGAAAGTTTATCGGTATTAGCGTGATGCAAGCACTTCCAATACGCGCTCAAGGCGCGGTTGCACTGGTGAAATCCAATGGATGCGCTCATCGCGGGAGAACCAGGTCTCTTGACGGCGTGCATATTGTCGTGTTGCACGCTTCGTATCTTCTTTCGCATCACTTTCTGACATGGTCCCATTGAGTAAGGCCACAATTTGCGAATAACCCAGAGCTAATTGCGCAGTTCGGCCCGTGAGCATTCCATTGTCTATGCATCTGCTTACTTCGTCCACGAATCCCAGTTGCCACATTTTTTCTACTCGAGCATCGATGCGTTCGATTAGATTTTCGCGCTCCATTACTAATCCAAATTGCACTGCATTGGGATATCGCGAACTTGCTTCCCTTGGCAAATTAGCGGTAAATGGTTTACCCGTAATTTCTATTACTTCAAGTGCGCGGATTACGCGGCGTAGATTCGCTCTATCGATAGCAATTGCCGCTGCTGGATCAAGCTTGGCAAGTCTTTCGAAGAGTGCATCTCCCCCAATTTTCTCAGCTTCCGCTTCCAAATTCTTGCGAACTTCGGGATCTGTATCTGGAAAATTGAGTTCGTCGAGAATCGACTTTATATACAAACCTGTACCGCCAACCACAACAACATTTTTACCTTGCGAATGTATCTCTGAAATCTTTTCGCGAGCAAGGTTTTGATACCAAGCGACGGTTGAATCTTGTGAAAGTTCCAAAATATCTAAAAGGTGATGCTCGATTCCACCGCGCTCATTTACTGCAAGTTTGGCAGTTCCGATATCCATGCCTTTATATATCTGCATAGAGTCGGCATTGATAATTTCGGCATTCATTTCCGCAGCTACAGCAATTGCGAGTTCGCTCTTTCCGGTAGCAGTTGCTCCAGCTATAACAATAATTTCCATTAGCGAATCGTTGGCATTCCCAGCAAAAGTGCTTCCTTTGTACGCTCACGATTGCGTGCTTCGTGCGCATCGCCGCCACGAGTACTCCGTACGCTTCCTGCATCGCCAATCAAATAATGTGCAGATGCTTCTTTGATGGTCACATCAACGATATCTCCAGGACGTGCATCGCTTTCATTACCAAAGTGCACCAATCTGAAATCTTCACTTCGTCCTGTAAGGCGTGATTGCGCAGAATCTCGTCGGCCTTCGTAATCGGCAACAAGTACTTTCATTGAACGACCGACCGCCTCTTTATTTACAGATAATGAAATTCCTTGTTGGTGCTCATGTAGTCGTGTGTAACGCTCGCCGACAACTTCGGCGCTCACTTGGTCAGGCATTGTTGCTGCAGGTGTTCCGGGGCGTTTTGAATATTGATATGTGTATGCGGCGGCAAATCGTGCTTGCGAACAAATATCGAGAGTTGCTTGAAAATCTTCTTCGCTCTCACCTGGAAAGCCCACGATGATATCTGTCGTAATTGATGAATGTGGAATTGCTTCGCGAACGCGATCAAGAATTCCCAAGTAACGATCGGTTCGATACGAACGACGCATAGTTTGTAAAATTCGATCTGAACCTGATTGCAACGGCATATGGAGATGCGGCATGGCATTGGGTGTTTGCGCCATTGCATCGATGACATCGTCAGTGAAATCACGTGGATGCGGTGACATAAAGCGAACTCTTTCGAGTCCATCTACTTTTCCGCATTCGCGTACCAAGTTAGCAAATGCGCCTCTATCGCCAAACTCAACACCATAAGCATTTACATTTTGACCAAGCAGAGTTATTTCAATAACGCCTTGTTCAACTAATGCACGAACTTCTTTGAGGATATCGCTAGCAGCGCGATCTTTTTCAATTCCTCGAAGCGTTGGAACGATGCAGAAAGTACAGGTGTTATTGCAGCCAACAGAGACTGAGACCCAGGAAGAGAAAGCTGAAAGGCGCCTGGCAGGAAGCGTTGAAGGAAAATGTTCAAGAGATTCAAGAATTTCAATCTGAGACTCTTCCTCAACTCTGGCACGTTCTAGAAGTACTGGAAGTGAGCCAACATTGTGAGTTCCAAAGACGACATCGACATAAGGCGCCTTCTTGAGAATTGTGGCTTGATCTTTTTGCGCAAGGCAACCGCCCACAGCAATTTGCATCTTTGGATTGAGTTTTTTGATTGGAGCAAGGAAACTCAAATTTCCATAAAGTTTATTATCTGCATTTTCACGAACCGCACATGTGTTGAAGACCACAATATCTGCCTGTTCACCTTCGATCACAGGGATGAATCCAGCTTCATCAAGTAGACCGGAAATGCGCTCAGAGTCATGCACGTTCATCTGACAGCCGTAAGTTTCAACTGTGTAGGTGCGCGTCATGACACCATCGTAACGTGAGAGTTAGTGGGTAATAACCTGAGTCTCAAAGGTTGAACGGTCAACAATAAGGCTGTGATGGTTTTCAAGTGATTTCCACCCTGGTTGATTCCATCCGCTCGATGCGACGAGAACTCCTTCGCTATCGGCGCGGTATTTGATCTCGTAGTAATCATCTGGCGCCCAGTCAGGCTTCTTAGCGGGTTGAAATTCGCTCACGACAACGAAGGTATCTTCATTCATAATCATTGCATTGATACTTGAATAATCTGCATGTTCTTTTACAAGACTAATCGTCGAAGATATTCCTTTTACCATTCCATGCTTTTCAATTTCTGTCAGTAATAGATAAAAATATTTTTCGCTATCAGTTGTTCCTGCAATAAATTCAAAAAACTTTGGATCAATCAAGTGATCCAATGCTGTAGCTGGAAAAATTCCACCATTGTGAATAAATGAATAATCTTTATATGTAAATGGATGAGTGTTATTTTCATTTATCGACAAGCCTGCCGTTGCCCAACGCAAATGCAAAAGCCCACCATCAGTAGAAGTTTTCGCTAGGGCTTGAGCAAATCCTTCACTTGTTACTGCAGTCTCAGGTGCACGATCGAGGTGGGCGACATGAGCATCATGGTCAATTGTGGCGATACCCCATCCATCGCAATGAATGGATGATAAGGAGATGAATTCTTTAAAATCTTCCCCTACCAAGGCGTCAAAGTTGGTCTTCTCGTGCGACACGTAGCCCATTAGTCTGCACATTTTTCAAAAAACCTCTTCCTTTTGCGTCACACTGTGAGTACAAAGGTTACCTCGATGCCCCCCATCGAACCAACTCAGGCTACATTTTCAAGGAGGAAAATCTTGGCTATTACAAATGATGACGAAAAACGTTTAGCAGAACTTGGATATAAACAAGAGCTGAACCGGAGCTGGAGTGGTTTTTCTAACTTCGCAATCTCTTTCTCTATCATCTCAATCCTGGCAGGTTGCTTTACGACATTTGCACAGGCATGGAATAACGGTGGTCCAATTGCAATCTCAATTGGTTGGCCAATTATTTCTTTACTCATCCTCATTATTGGTTTCTGTATGTCAGAGCTTGCATCTGCATATCCAACATCGGGTGGTATCTACTGGTGGGCATCAAAACTGGGCGGAGCAAAAGCTGGTTTCTATACTGGTTGGCTCAACCTCATCGGTTTGGTATCAGTCACAGCATCCGTTGGTTATGGCGCAGCTAGCTTTTTGAATGTAATCCTTGGAGCGCAATTTCCAAGTTATGCAACTGATTTCCTCGGTGGCGACTACATCAAGCAGCAATTCTTCCTATTTATTGCAATCATTGTTCTCATCACTCTTATCAATGTTTACAGTGGTCATCTCTTGGCCCTCGTCAATAATATTTCAGTGTGGTGGCACATTTTTGGTGCAATTATTGTTGTAGGAATTTTGCTCTTTGCGCCATCTGAGCACCAAACACTCTCATGGATGTTTACAACAAAGATCAATAGCTCAGGATTTAGCGATAACTCATATTGGTTGTACGTACTTCCATTGGGCTTCTTGCTCACTCAGTACACAATCACTGGTTTCGATGCATCTGCCCACCTCTCTGAAGAGACACATGATGCTCATCTCAATGCAGCACGTGGAATCTGGAAGTCAATCTTCTACTCAGCAATCGGTGGATACATCTTGCTGATGGCATTCCTCTTTGCAGCAACTAAGACCGACATCATCAGTTCTTTCGATCCCGCTGTAAACCCATTTGGTGGTGGATCTGTTATTGCAGTGCTCTATACAGCACTCGGTGGCGGCGCACTATTCAAGTTGGTCATGATCATTACTACTGCAGGACAATTCTTCTGTGTAACTGCATGCCTCACTTCATGTTCACGCATGATGTTCGCATTCTCACGCGATGGTGCGGTACCTGGAGGAAATCTTTGGAAGAAAGTTAATAAGCATCACGTCCCTGTGAATGCAGTACTTGTATCCGCAGTCGCTGGTGTTGTACTTACTCTTCCAGCTTTGTGGAAGAGTCCAACAGGTGCACCAACTGCTTTCTATGCAGTGGTATCTGTTTGCGTAATTAGTCTTTACTTAGCTTTCTTGATTCCTATTTATCTGCGTCTCAAAGCCGGAGATAGCTTCAAACCAGGAGCATGGACACTTGGATCTAAGTACAAGTGGATGTGCACACTTGCGGTAGCGGAAATTGCAATTATTTCTATCTACTTCATCTTGCCATTCTCACCAGCAGGAACTCCGGGAAATAAAGATTTCACCTGGACTGCAGTGAACTACGCACCACTTATTACCGGTGGAGCCCTCATCATCTTGTGGATCTGGTGGCATCTATCGGCTAAGAAGTGGTTCACGGGACCACGTCGCACAATCGACGCATAAGCCAAAAGCACTTCAAAATCCCCTTCGCTAGAAATGGCGGAGGGGATTTTGCTTTGTAGATTTTCTGCGCGCAGATAGATACGCTGACTCCATGAGCGCATTGAGTGTTGATCAATTACGTAAGTCTGTGGCCGATGGAACTGTAGATACTGTCATTGTTGCGATGACAGATATGCAAGGACGTCTCACTGGAAAAAGAATTCATGGCCAATACTTCTTAGATGAAGTACTCAAGCATGGCACCGAAGGTTGCAATTATTTATTGGCTGTCGATGTCGATATGAATACTGTCGCAGGTTATGAAATGTCATCGTGGGAACGCGGCTATAGTGATTTTGCTTTGATGCCTGATCTCAACACTCTTCGTATGGTTCCTTGGCAACCAGGTGCAGCAATGGTGCTCGCCGATGTTCAATGGCTAGATCACACCGATGTTGTTGCATCCCCCCGCCAAGTACTTCGCAAGCAGATTGCAGCTCTTGAAAAAGCTGGCATGGTTGCCATGTGTGGAACCGAACTTGAATTCGTGGTTTACAAAGATACATATGAAGAGGCATGGAATAAGGCCTACCGTGATCTGACCCCCGTCAACCAGTACAACGTCGATTATTCAATTCTCGGAGGCTCACGTATCGAGCCTCTCCTTCGCCGAATTCGCCTGGCGATGGCAGGTGCGGGAATGACTGTTGAATCTGTAAAGGGTGAATGTAATTTTGGCCAGCACGAAATTGCTTTCAAATATTCTGATGCGCTCTCCAATTGCGATAACCACGTGATTTATAAGAATGGTGCAAAAGAGATTTCCGCTGAAGAGGGATATGCACTTACATTTATGGCTAAGCCGAACATGAAAGAAGGTAACTCTTCACATATTCACCTCTCTTTCCGAGGCTTAGGTGGCGAGCTCGTCATGGCTGATGACTCAGACAAAATTGATGGAATGAGTGAATTAGGTCGCCAATTTATTGCGGGTCAAATTGCGCACTTGCGTGAACTATCACTTCTCTTTGCACCAAATATCAATTCATACAAGCGCTATGTTCCTGGCTCATTTGCTCCAACTGCAATTCGTTGGGGACGCGATAACCGCACATGCGCACTTCGTCTTGTCGGACATGGCGCCGGACTTCGCCTTGAAAACCGTGTTCCTGGTGGAGATGTAAATCCATATATGGCAGTTGCAGGAATTATCGCTGCCGGACTCGATGGAATAAATAAGAAGATGAAGTTAGAGCCAGCATTTGAAGGAAATGCATATGCATCTGATTCAGAGCGCGTACCTGCATCAATGAATGAAGCCCTTGATTTATGGGAGAAGAGCGCTTGGGTCAAGGAAACTTTTGGCGCCGAAGTTCAAGCCCACTATGCAAATATGGCACGCGTTGAAATTTCAGCCTACGGAAGCACAGTTACCGACTGGGAACTATTCCGCAACTTCGAAAGGTTCTAAATCGTGTCAACTACGTATGATGTAATCAATCCCGCAAATGAATCAATTGCAGCGACAATTGAACACTTTGATCTTGGCGCAACCGATAATGCCATTGCCAAAGCTGCCAAGGCTTTTGAAAGTTGGCGGACAATATCTCCCGGTGATCGTGGAAAATTACTGCGACGATTTGCCGATGTTGTTGCCGCGCATAAGGAAGAACTCGCACTCCTTGAGATTACTAACTCGGGACATGCGCGTGGCAATGCACTCTGGGAAGTAGATAATGTCGTCAATACTCTTACGTATTATTCTGCAGCTCCAGAGCGACTCTTCGGTCGCCAGATTCCGGTACCTGGTGGAATCGATGTAACTTTCAAGGAACCACTTGGCGTAGTTGGAATTATTGTGCCGTGGAACTTTCCGATGCCAATTGCAGTTTGGGGTTTTGCTGCAGCACTTGCTGCGGGAAATACAGTGGTACTCAAGCCGGCTGAATACACACCGCTGACTGCAATTCGCCTTGGTGAATTAGCACTCGAGGCTGGAATTCCCGAAGGTGTATTCAATGTCTTGCCTGGCAAGGGAAGCATCGTTGGAAATCGTTTCGTAACTCATCCCCTTGTACGAAAAATTGTCTTTACGGGCTCTACATCAGTCGGTAAATCAATTATGGCTGGCTGCGCCGATCAGGTAAAACGCGTCACTCTCGAACTTGGTGGCAAGAGTTCAAATATTATTTTTGCTGATAGCGATTTAGATAAGGCTGCAGCTAGTGCACCCGGCGCTGTCTTTGATAATGCTGGCCAGGATTGCTGTGCTCGCTCACGCATTCTTGTGCAAAAATCCGTATTCGACTCTTTCATGGAAAAATTTGAAGTAGGTGTCAAGAAGTTCCGCGTTGAAGATCCAAATCTCGCGACGTGTGACATGGGACCTCTTATCTCTAAAAAACAATTCGATGCAGTGCAGACTTTTCTCGATGAGCCAATTGCATTTACAGGTAGCGCACCAAGTGGAAGTGGCTACTGGATGCCGCCAACTGTTTTGATGCCTAAAAATGCACAAGCGCGTTCATGGCGCGAAGAAGTTTTTGGTCCTGTTGTCTCTGTACTTACATTTGAAGATGAGGCCGAAGCAATTGCAATGGCTAATGACTCTGAATACGGATTGAGTGGCTCGATCTGGACTCGCGATATTGGTCGCGCACTTCGTGTTTCACGCGGTGTTGAAACTGGAAATCTTTCGGTCAATAGCAATTCATCAGTGCGCTTCTGGACTCCATTTGGTGGTTTCAAACAATCTGGTCTTGGTCGCGAACTCGGCCCAGATGCACTCGATTCATTTACAGAAGTAAAGAACGTCTTTATCTCCAACGACTAAATACTAAGAAAAGAAGAGGAAATCATGGCAGAACGTCTCGAAGGTCGCGTCGCAGTTATTACTGGCGGCGGAAGCGGTATCGGATATGCAACTGCGCAACGTTTCGCACAAGAAGGCGCGAAAGTTGTTATCGTCGATACAAATCCTGAATCTGGCGAGAAAGTTGCCAAAGAGGTCGGTGGAATATTTGTAAAGGCTGATGTTACAAATGCGGAAGATGTAGCGCGCATGTACAAGACTGCATTTGATACTTACGGCCGCATTGATATTGCTTTCAATAATGCGGGAATCTCACCACCAGATGATGATTCGATTCTTACTACTGGCATCGAAGCATGGGAGCGCGTACAACGCGTCAATCTCACAAGTGTTTATCTTTGCTGCAAGGAAGTCCTTCCATACATGCTCAAAGCAGGCAAGGGATCAATTATCAATACTGCTTCTTTCGTTGCAACTATGGCCTCTGCTACTTCGCAGATTTCATACACTGCATCAAAGGGTGGCGTACTTGCTATGAGTCGCGAACTCGGAGTTCAGTTTGCTCGCCAAGGTGTACGTGTGAATGCACTCTCACCTGGACCAGTCAACACTCCCCTATTGCAAGAGCTCTTTGCTAAAGATAAAGAGCGTGCAGCACGTCGCCTAGTTCATATTCCATTGGGTCGTTTTGCAGAAGCTAGTGAACTCGCAGCAGCAGTTGCATTCTTAGCATCCGATGACTCTTCATTTATTACGGCATCTAACTTTTTGGTAGATGGTGGAATATCAGGAGCGTACGTAACTCCGCTGGACTAAAACTTACTTGCGTTGAATCGGCGCAGTTGCAACATGGTCAAGGAATTGGTTGACCAGTTCGTGGCTGCGCGGATTTGCGCTTGCATCAGCTAATTTTGTCTCTGCGCGCAAATCTGCAATTACAACGCCTTCAGCTTCTAAATCATCTGGGCCACCTTCCATTGCCAGCCATTGATCTAGCACTACCGAATCAACATCGGGATGAAATTGCGTTCCAAGTGTTCGTCCGAAAGTAAATGCTTGTGGGCAAAGATCAGTTCGTGCAATCTCTTTTGCGCCAGGTGGGACGGTGAATCTATCCCAGTGATATTGAAACCAAGGACCAGTTGGAAGAAAGGATTCATCATCACTGCGAATTGAATGCCAACCAAGTTCTGGATATGGACCGCGCGCTACTGTGCCGCCCAATGCACGTGCCATAAGTTGGCCGCCAAAACAGATTCCAAGAATCGGAATTCCCGCATTATGCGCTTCGAGTAATTTTTCCATCTCAGGCAGGAGCCAATTTCCAATTCGCTCATCTTCAAATGCTCCCCAAGGCGCACCTAAGGCCACGATGGCATCGAACTCTAGAAAATTTGGCCAATTTACTGTGACATTGGGATTTTTGTAATCCTCTTTGTGAACAACGATGCATTCTTGGATTTCGTATCCTCGATTGCGAAACGCGACCGCAACTGGTCCTCCATTACTTACATAATCTTGCAAGATAAAGAGGGCGCGTTTCGTCATAGCGGGAATAGTATCCTCCGCTTTTTTATTTCGCAATTCTTATTGGCACTTGTCCTCGGGCAATAAGTCGCTCAAAGTGATGTTCGCGCTTTTCATTGAATCTATTTGATTCATCCGTTGCACCTGAGAGCCACGTTGCAAGTTCGTCGCGTGCAGCTTGTCCATCTCCACTGAAATCTTCGCGCTCAAAGATATTCCAAGCACGAAGTACAGGAGCAACAACATCATCTAAATGTTGTTGCATGTCATAAATTCCAGCAAGGGCAATCTGTACTGCTTTACGTCCGAAGCCGGGCATCCCAGCACCAGGCATATCGAAGTTAGTAACAACATCGGTGATCGCACGCATTGCTTCATTTGGAGCTAAATCAATTGCTTTGCCCAAGAGGTTACGATAAAAAATCATGTGTAAGTTTTCATCTAATGCGATGCGCTGCAACATGTTTTCGCAAATAGGGTCATCGGAAATCTTGCCCGTATTTCGGTGCGAGATACGTGTTGCTAACTCTTGAAAAGAAACATAAGCGACGGTATGTAACATGTCATTGTCATATGGGGTTTGATAACCCTGCGACATATGAGCCATTCGCAAATCTTCTAATTCGTAAGGATCCACACCGCGCGTTGCCATTAGGTAATCGCGCATAACAATTCCGTGGCGATTCTCTTCAGCAGTCCATCGTTCAATCCAATTTCCCCAAGCGCCATCGCGGCCCATAGAGATTGCAATTTCAGTGTGATAGCTCGGCAAATTATCTTCAGTGAGAAGATTGAGAACTAAAGAATCTTGCGCAACGCTTGAGAGGCGTGAATCTTTGGCTTCCCATGCATCTCCATTGAGCGGACCCGCGAAGTTTCTACCTTCAGACCACGGGACATAGTCATGTGGGTACCAGTCTTTTTGAATTTCAAGGTGGCGCGCTAATTCAATTGCGACGGCAGGTTCAAGATCTCTGATGAGACGTGTTTGAAGATCTGGATCAATTGAGGCCATTAGGCAACGCTACGGTAGAAGTACCGTTACCCGCGAGTTATAGATTCTTTTTCGCTCTTAATTCTGCTTGTGTTGCTCGCCACTTCGCTATTTCGCCATGATTTCCGCTGCGCAAAATCTCGGGTACTGAGATATCTCTCCACACTTGTGGCTTTGTGAAATTTGGATATTCAAGATATCCCTCACTGTTATGCGATTCCTCTGTCAGTGATTCTGGATTACCCAAGACTCCGGGAAGTAAACGAGTAATCGCTTCAATCATCACCATCGATGCAACTTCTCCGCCACCGAGAACATAATCACCAATCGATACTTCTAGCACTGTGATACCGCGTTCTACATATTGAGCTGATGAATAATGTTGGCGAACGCGATCATCGATACCTTCGTAGCGACCACAGGCAAAAATTAGTTGTTTGGCATGTGAAAGTTCTTGGGCCATCTCTTGAGTAAATTTTCTGCCTGCAGGAGTAAGAACAATGAGGATTGCGCCATCGGCAATAACGCGATCAATTGCTAGTCCCCAAACCTCTGGCAACATCACCATGCCAGCTCCACCACCATAAGGAGTGTCATCGACTGTGTGATGGTTATCGGTAGTATAGGAACGCAAATCGTGAATATTGATCTCTAAAATTCCTTGGCCTTGCGCTTTGCCTAGAAGTGAGAGCTGCATCGGTGCAAAGTAGTCAGGGAAAATTGTGATTGCATCGATTCTCATATGACTTCACCAGTTAGATCAGGAGGAATTACAGTCATACGCTTAGCTTTGATATCGACTACAGGAACTAGTTGGCGCACAAATGGAATCAAGCTTTCGCCGTGACTAGTTTGAATTGCTAATAAGTCTTGACCAGGAAGATTGACGACATCGGTAACTTCACCAAATTTTTCGCCATCTTCAAGATATGCAATACATCCAATGAGTTGCAGGACGTGATAATCATCTTCCTCATCACTTTCGGCATCAATATCTACATCGGAATAAAGCAAAGTGTCTTTATATTTTTCAATTCCGTTGCGATCTGTAATACCTTCAAAGCCCAGCAGCAGAATTCCGTTATGAACCCGGCCCGAAACTATTGTTAGTTCGCCATCTTTATCGGTCTCAACGCGCGCGCCAATAGCAAAGCGAGTTTCTGGGTCATCGGTTCGAACTTCGATCGTTGCTTCACCAAGAATTCCGTGAGCGCGACCAATTCGCCCCACGAGTAAGCGCATCGGTGTAGTTAGCGACCTTCGTCGGTCTCGATGAGATCGACGCGGATCGTACGACCTGCGAGCGCACTGACAACGGTGCGAAGAGCTTTTGCTGTACGACCATTGCGACCAATGACCTTACCGATATCTTCAGGGTTGACGCGAACTTCGAGAGTTGTACCTCGACGATGTGTCTTCTCTTTTACAACGACATCTTCAGGATTGTCGACGATCCCCTTTACCAAATGCTCGAGGGCTTCATCCATCATTGTTACTCAGCACTCGCTTCTTCAACGGCTGCTTCAACAACTGGAGTCTCTTCAACAACAGCTTCAACAACTGGAGTCTCTTCAACAACAGCTTCAACAACTGGAG
>CAIOIJ010000050.1 GCA_903858325.1 uncultured Actinomycetes bacterium | reverse complement strand
TGGTACCCCAGCGAAAGCGAAGTACAACTACATATCGTTCTAGGAAATTATTTCTAAGTATGAATGTTCATTAAAGATGAAGCATTTCATATGAAGATATATGGCCCCGTCGTCTAGCGGCCTAGGACTCTGGCTTCTCAAGTCAGCTACGAGGGTTCGAATCCCTTCGGGGCTACCACTTCAATCTCTCATCTCACATAGTCACTGTGCGAGATGAGAGATTTTTGTATTTGCAGGCACGGTAGATTTACATAGTGCGAATAATTACTCCTGAACAACTCACCACAATTCTGGCAAATTTGCCGAGTAATCCACGAATAAGTGCATCAGGAAATTTCTCTGCACCACGCACTTTGTTAGCAATAGCAGATCAAGCGATTCCTGAATTTGTTCTTCATATGCTCAACGCCCACGGAGATATTCCAAATCGCGAGGGCATCACATTAGAGACTGCATTCGTGGGCCCAGCGATGCGCAATCAACCAAATCTGCGCTATCTGCCATCACGTTTATCGCTCTTGCCCGTCCTTATCCGTAACTATTACCGCCCCGATCTTGTATTTCTGCATACTTCCCAGCAGCGCTTCGACACCGTAAGCCTTGGTACAGAAGTAAATATTCTTCCTCGTGCGATAGAGACTGCGCGCGCCCACGGTGGACTTGTAATTGCGCAAGCTAACAAACAGATGCCATACACATATGGTGATGCACAAATTTATGACTCTGAAATTGATTACTTAGTTGAAGTAGATGAACCACTCCAAGAGAAGCCAGCGTCACCCCTTACCGACTTACAAATTGAAATTGGAAATAGAATCGCAACGCTGATTGAAGATCATTCAACGCTGCAATTGGGTATCGGCGGAGTGCCAGATGCCGTGCTGATGGCGCTCAAAGATCGCAAAGGTTTGCGAATCTGGACAGAAATGTTTAGTGATGGCGTTCTTGAACTCAGCAGAGCTGGAACCCTTGATGATGAAATACTCATTACTGCATCATTTATTTTCGGAACTAACGAACTTTATGAGTGGCTCAACCTCAATAAGAAAGTACGAATGCTGCGTACCGAGAGAACAAATGATCCGAGCCAAATCGCACGTCAAGCTAAAATGACGAGCATCAATAGTGCACTCGAGGTAGATCTATTTGATCAAGCAAATGCCAGCCATGTACGCGGCAAGATTTATAGCGGCTTTGGCGGTTCAACTGATTTCATCGTTGGGGCGCTACATTCACGAGGAGGTCAATCTTTCGTTGCACTTCCTTCGTGGCATCCCAAAGCAAATGTTTCAACAATTGTTCCAAGACTCCAAAGCAATATCACGCACTTCCAGCATTCATATGTTGTAACGGAGCAAGGAATCGCGGCTTGTTTTGGACATTCACAGAATGAGCAAGCAATCAATATTATTCACAATGCCGCTCATCCTGATGTTCGCGAAGAACTTATTCAAAAAGCATCTGAGTACGGGCTAATTTAGCCTGCGAGCTCTAAAGACCATTCATCATCCATTGAGTTGAGAAGCGGTAGCGCCTTCTTATCTTTGCTCTCAACCTGTATATATGTGAATGCTTCTTTACCGTGAATCTTCTTGAGTTTAGAAAGTTTTACGAAAACTTCTTTTGTAATAAAAGAGCCTTCAACGCAGGTAGGGTCGCAATCATTGGCGGTGTATTTTGCGGTGCCTTCACCGCCAGCTTTGCTCCACTGTGTCCACTCGATATCGCCAACGCCAACTCCGGCATCGGCGCAAAATTTCAATAGGACATGGGGTTTGTAATCAACAATTCCGCAATTGGTGACATAGAGCTGTTGGCTAATTGCAGTATGGATGTAGGTGTAACCGCCATAGGCGAGTCCTATAGCTGTTGCAAGCAAAACAATCCAACCTTTAGAACGGCGAGCTTTCTCGAACTTACTCATGCCATAAGTCTAAAGGTTAGGAGAGTTATCCAATCGAAACTGGAGTACGAAGCACTCGATTATGAGGGACTACGCGCTTTGAACCAGTAACTGTGAGGCTCTTACTCGACTTGATATCGCTAGAAGATGATCCAAGTTTGAGAATCAGTTCGCCAGCATCCATGATTCGCACAACATCGGCGCCCATATAAGCAAAGCGATCTGAGTGAATATCGAAGGTAATCTTCTTAGTTTCACCAGGTGCAAGTGTGATTCGAGCAAAGCCCAACAATGTGATGATTGGACGCGCTACTTCTGCGACTGGATCTTCGAAATAGAGCTGAACTACTTCAGTACCCTCACGAGTTCCTGTATTAGTAATTGAACAAGAAGCGGTGAGTTTTCCATCGGTTGATATTTCATTGGTACTGAGCGTTAGTTCTGAATACTTGAAGGTTGTGTAAGTAAGTCCGTGACCGAATGTGAATAATGGAATTGAATCCACGGGACTAATATTGAGGCCTGGTTGACCATATTTAGGGTGCAAATATGTAGATGGTTGACCAGAAACATTTGTAGGAATTTCAACTGGGAGGCGACCGCTGGGAGAAATCGTTCCATTGATAACTTCTGCGATAGCCGTGCCGCCTTCTTCTCCAGGCATAAATGCTTGAATCATTGCTTTTGCGCGATCTGCGTAAGCGCCCATTGCATATGGACGACCAGATACAGAAACAACAATGACAGGTGTATTTGAATTGAGGCATGTATCAAGAAGTTGGCCTTGCGCACCCGGTAGGGTCAAATCTGCAACGTCGTTACCTTCACCTGATGTACCGCGACCAAAGAGACCGGCACGATCACCAACTACAACAATTGCTAGATCAGCACTATCAACTGCGCTGCGTGCAGCGGGAATTGCGGATGTGTCGAAATCTTTTACTGGACATCCGACTACTGAAGATACATCGGTTCCCTTGAAGGCAGACGCAATTGCACTCTTAATTGAAGGAACTTCAATACCTAAACCAGAACCAGGAGTCATAGCCATAACGTGATTAGCAAATGAATAGCAACCAAGGAATGCACCGCCATCGTCACCGCATGGACCCACAACAACAATATTTTTTGGTGCATTAGTAATTGGCAAGAATGAATCCTTATTAGAAAGAAGAATCACGCTCTCGCGCGCCGCTTCCAATGCAACTGCGCGATTGGATGCAGAATCGAAGTTCACTGTTCCTAAATCTGCAGTGACATCGCGCTCTGGAGTCCAGTCGGCATCTAATAATCCAAGCTCTAGCTTATGATTGAGAACGCGAACCAAAGCTCTATCAAGGTATTTTTCATCCACTTTGCCTGCGCGAATAAGTGCTAATAAACCATCGCTATAGCAACGGGTAGCAGGTAACTCCACATCGATACCCGCGATCAATGAAAGCGCGCCGGCATCTGCCTCATTTTCGGCAACACGGTGCATAACTTCAAGGAAGCTAATCGCCCAATAATCAGAGACGACAGTGCCATCAAAGTTCAATTCATCGCGCAAAATGGTTGTAAATATCTTTGGATCTGCCGCGCATGGAAGTCCATCGACATCTGTATATGAGTTCATCACAGATTTGACGCCACCTTCGCGAATTGCCATTTCAAATGGCGGCAACATGAAGTCATACATTTCGCGCCAACCCATTGAAACAGGCCCGTGATTACGTGCAGCGCGTGATGATGAGTGACCAAAGAAATGCTTGAGAGTTGCAATGATTCCAGCAGATTGCAATCCCTTTACATATGCAGTTCCTGCAACAGCAGATAGATATGGATCTTCGCCCATAGTCTCTTCAACGCGACCCCATCGGTAATCGCGAACAGTATCGAGAACAGGGGAGAGGCCCTGATGCACACCAACAGATTTCATATCTGCACCCATTGCTGCAGAAACTTTCTCAATTACTTTTTCATCGAATGTTGCAGCAAGGCCAAGTGGAGTAGGAAATGAAGTGGCACCGAGTGTTGTAAATCCAGTAAGACACTCTTCATGAACTATCGCTGGTATTCCAAGACGTGTTTCTTTTACTAAACGCTTCTGCCATTCAATAATTTTGCGAGC
>CAIOIJ010000049.1 GCA_903858325.1 uncultured Actinomycetes bacterium | reverse complement strand
GTACTTGAACTTCATTACATCATCGCCTGCAGTTAAAATGTCAGTGAAACGGTAGTTGATTTCCATCTGACCAGCAGTTCCAACTTCGTGGTGTGAGCGCTCAACAAGAAGACCAACCTTGCCAAGTTGCATAACCATCTCATCGCGTAAATCTGCGAATTGATCTGTTGGAGAAACTGGGAAGTAACCGCCCTTGACGCGAGTGCGGTAACCACGGTTTGGAGTTCCATCGGCATCGTATTCAACGCCAGTGTTCCATGCGCCTTCATATGATTCTATTTCATGAACAGCCGAATTAATTCCAGTCTTGAAACGCACGCTATCGAAAACATAGAACTCAGCTTCAGGTGCAAAGAAAGCAGTGTCTGCAATTCCAAGTGAGCGCATGTACTCGACAGCCTTTGCAACAACACCACGTGGATCACGGCTATATGGTGTGTTATCTACTGGATTGTGAACAGAGAAAATAATTACAAGAGTTTTTTCTTTACGATATGGATCCAAAAATGCAGACTCTGGAACTGGTAACAATTTCATATCTGATTCATTGATTGACTGGAATCCACGAATAGATGAACCATCGAACATCAGACCTTCAGTAAAGACTGCTTCGTCAAATGACTCAACAGGTACATTGAAGTGATGTTGGATTCCTGGAAGATCTGTGAAGCGCACATCGACGAGCTTGATATCTTCCTTCTTAATATAAGCAAAAATTTCTGCTGAATTCTTAAACATGCTTCTCCCAATTTCGCATTAGATACAAGAACCGTATCGATGCAGCGGCCTCACCATTGAGCGCTTCTGCTTAGGGGTAAGACTAGAAGGCGCAGGGCGAAAAGGCATAACTCGTGTGTTACATCTATGTTAAGAATTGCCAGCCTCGCGCTGCCCATTAGGCTTGCGCGCATGAAGAGAGTCACCTTGGGGCGTCGCTTTACCGCCCTTGCCCTGGATTGGCTCATGTCCTATGCCATCGTGGTTGCACTTACCGGCGGCCTAGGGGGAGCGCACTCCAATAGACCGTTGACCGTTCTGGCGCTTTTCTTTGCTGAAGTTGCCGTGCTCTCGGCATTGCAGGGAGCTTCGGCTGGACACCGTCTACTTGGAATCAGAATCGTGCGATTTAGTGACAAAGGTGCAATCACGCCATTACAAGCTTTGATCCGAACCACACTTTTATGTTTAGTCGTTACCGCAATTACTTTCGATGATGATGGACGCGGAATTCACGAACGTTTGAGCAATACCGTTTTAGTGCGTAAATAAAACTTTAGCGAACCTTCGGTGCACGAGTTGGCATTGGACCCTTTGGAATTGGCATTGATAATCCGCCAACGGCTTTGAGGCGTGCACGAACTTCACGCATTTGATGTGCAGATAAAGTCTTCTTGAGTTTCGTAACTTTTTTCTGCAACTTACGAAGTTCTACGCGACCTTCGCCTTCGCCGACAATAATTTCGATGATGGGTACACCTGGAGCAAAGCGTTCAGTCTTCTTACGCTCTTCTTGCAACATTTGGCGAACACCATTTCCGCCTTCAGCTGTAAGAACGATTCCGCCGCGGCCAACACTGCGATGGACCATATCTTGATTACGTGCAACTGCTACGGCGGGAGTTGTTGTCCAGCCTTTGCGAATTGCCATAAGTACTGATGCGCCTGCACCCATTTGTCCTTCGATAGATGCATATGCTGCGCTTCCTGCAACGCGAGTAAAGAAAAACATTGTGGCTAGAACTGCTACTGGAAGTGTTACAAATCCAAGATAGACAGGATGCTTGAGTGCAAAGCCGATTCCGATTCCGATCATCCATGTGAGAAGGAAGATGGCAACAATTGCTGCACCTATCCATGGCTTGACGCTTTTGGTTACTGAATAGGCGTCACGAAATGTTTGAAAACGAGGAATCTTAAACTTTGGCTTCTTCATGGGCGCTACTTTAGTGGAGCGGGTGCGGTACCACCAAGACGAGCAGGGGCCCAGCGTTGGCCCACGTGGCTATCGGGGTAACGATCTTGAACTTCATGGAGCATTGCAATCAAATTTTCGCGAAGTTTGGCCTCGGCAATATCGACATCATCGCCGCGCTCAAAAACCATTGGCGTTCCGAAAGTAACTGAGACGGGATAATTTTTGCGTCTCAAATCTTTCTTTAAGCCCTTTGTCCAAATACGTTGACTGCCCCAAATAATTGTTGGGATAACTGGAACACCTGCGCCCATCGCTAAACGCACAGCGCCTGATTTCAATTGCTTGATTTCAAAACTTGTAGATGTTGTTCCTTCAGGAAATATTCCAATGATTTCGCCAGCTTTGAGTGCGCGAAGTGCGGCAACGAATGAACCTGAACCATTGTCGCGATCAACGCTGATGTGGTGCATTCCGCGCATTAGAGGACCAGCAACTTTGTGCGCAAAGATTTCTTTCTTTGCCATAAAACGTATGTAGCGATCAACGGGAAGCGCGGCAGTACCAACGAGTGCAAAATCTAAATAGCTGACGTGATTGATTGCAAGAATTGCGCCACCTGTGCGCGGAATATTTGTATCACCGGAAAAGTTGAGTTGAAGTCCTAAGTATTTCCAGAAAGCTTTGATAACTCCGATTACTGGGGGATAGACAAGATCAGCCACGAGAAACTTTTGCTTCCATGGCTTGCTTATAAAGTCGGCCAGCGCGATAACTTGAGCGAACAAGTGGACCGCTCATGACGCCGAGGAAACCAATCTCTTCTGCCTCTTTGGCGTGCGCTACGAATTCTTCTGGCTTTACCCAGCGCTCAACTGGATGGTGCTTAATAGTTGGGCGCAGGTACTGCGTAATAGTCACAAGGTCGCATCCGGCATCGCGTAAATCTTGCAGCGCTTGCACTACTTCTTCATGAGTTTCGCCAAGTCCAAGAATCAGATTTGATTTAGTGATCAAACCAAAGTCGCGCGCCATTGCAATTACTTCAAGGGATTTCTCGTAGGAGAAACCAGTTCGAATTCGTTTGAAAATACGGGGGACAGTCTCTAAGTTGTGCGCGAAAACTTCTGGTTTAGTTTCAAAAATTTGATTGAGAAGTTCTGGCTTAGCGTGGAAATCTGGTGCAAGCATTTCAACGCCTGTACCAGGGTTGAGTTCGTGGACTTGGCGAATTGTTTCGGCATATAGCCATGCGCCTTCATCTTCTAAATCATCGCGAGTTACACCTGTAATCGTTGCGTACTTCAAACCCATCGCTTTTACAGATTCGCCAACTTTGCGTGGCTCTTCACGATCGAGTGCATCTGGTTTTCCAGTATCGATATTGCAGAAATCGCAACGACGTGTGCATTTTTCGCCACCAATAAGAAATGTTGCTTCTTTATCTTCCCAACATTCGAAAATATTTGGACAAGCAGCTTCTTGGCAGACTGTGTGCAGACCTTCACTCTTTACAAGAGTGCGAAGACGTGTGTACTCGGGACCCATATTTGCACGAGTCTTAATCCATTCGGGTTTGCGCTCGATAGGCACAAGTGAGTTGCGCGCTTCAACGCGTAGCAATTTGCGACCTTCTGGTGCCAGAGTCATGCACTTACCTTTCGTAGGGCGTCAATCATATGGCGCTCAACAAGGGGAGCAACTTCGCTCACGCTTATATCCCGACCTAATTCTTGTGAAAGTGATGTCACATCGGCATCGGCGATGCCGCAGGGGATGATTTGACCGAAAGCGCTCATATCTGGATTCACATTGAGTGCAAAGCCATGCATGGTCACACCTTTGGCAACGCGAATTCCGATTGCTGCAATTTTTCTTTCGCCGCGATTATCGACAACCCAGACACCAGATCTCTTAGAGATGCATTGCGTTGTGATTCCAAATTCTTTACACACTTCAATGAGTGCAGCTTCTATAGTGCGAACAAATCCAACGAGTTCATGAGGATTAGCAAGGCGCACAATTGGATAACCAACTAATTGACCAGGACCATGCCACGTAATTTTTCCGCCGCGATCTACATCAACGACAGGAGTTCCATCCATCGGTTTTTCGCTATCTAAAGTACGACGTCCTGCGGTGTATACAGAGGGGTGTTCTAAAAGAATGAGAGTGTTAGTAGTTGAACCATCGGCTACGCCCTGGTGAATCTCTCGCTGCATTGCAAGTGCGCTGTGATATTCAACTAATCCCGCGTGAATAACGCTGATCTGCGCAGTAGGCGATGGTGTTCTGAGAGGCACGAAGCCAGCCTAAAGGTAAGATTGGGCTCATACCAATCGGAGAGGTCTATTTCATCGTGTCAACTAATACCGTTCAAAAGAGCCGTAAACCATTCGCTATAGCCATGCTGGTCGTAATCATTTGGTTCATGATCGCTGGAGTATTTGGTCCGCTCTTTGGAAAACTCACTTCGGTTCAAGAGAATAACAATTCATCTTTCTTACCTAAAGGCGCCGAAGCAACTAAAGCCGCCGATGTCATCAAAACATTTGCTGGCAAAGATTCTTTCAATTTTCCTACTCTGATTTTGTTTGAAGGTAAATCAACGCCTGAAACATTTGCGGCAATCAATGCTCACTTACTCACCGTTGGTAATCTCAAACTCGATGGAACTACTGCAAAGATTTCTGATTACCTTGCACCCGGTGAGCAGATAACTGTTTTCCCATCACAAGATGGCGCAGCAATCTTGGCAAATATTCCACTGGATGGACAATCAATTGGCAAAGCGCTTCCTAACGATAAGCCAGTATTGCCAGCTGTTATTGCAGCACTTCGCGCCGATGTAAAACCAATTGCAGAGGCAAATGGCTACACGCATTATGTAACTGGACCTGGTGGCTTATTAGGCGATCTCTTTGGCGCATTTGGCACGCTTGATTCATCCTTGCTGCTCACAACGCTAGGTGTTGTCGCTCTTATTCTTATCGTTGTTTACCGTTCACCAATCTTGTGGGTAATTCCATTGATCTCAGCGCTCTTTGCGCTTTCAACTGCAGGTGGAATTGTTTACTTACTTGCAAAAAACAACATCATCGATGTCGATGGTCAGTCGCAAGGAATTCTTTCCGTTTTAGTAATTGGTGCTGCAACTGACTATGCACTCTTACTCATCGCGCGATACCGAGAAGAACTGCACTTGCATGCAAATCGTTTTGACGCGATGCGCGCAGCATATAAAGGGGTATGGGAACCTATCTTGGCTTCAGGTTCAACGGTTTCTATATCGCTGCTCGTTCTTCTCTTTAGCCAACTGACAAATACTGCTGGCCTTGGTCCAATTGGAGCAATCGGAATTGTCTCCTCGATGATCACGATTCTGACTTTGTTACCTGCACTATTACTTGTATTTGGTCGCTGGATTTTCTGGCCACGCCGTCCACTCTTTGATGGTGATGATCACGTGATGTCAGGTCCATGGTCCAAGGTTGCAAATGCAATTGGGCGCAATCCACGTCGAGCATGGGCAATTACTGGTGTATTTCTTCTAGCTTTTGCATTTACATCTACAACATTGAAGGCTGATGGAATTGGAACGGTAGATACATTTACAGGAAATCCAGAATCCGTTGTTGGCCAAAAACTCTTGCTTAAGCATTTCCCTGGCGGAGAAGGCGACCCTACTCAGGTTGTTGTTAGCGCCGACAAGATTGCGGCTGTAACTGCCGCAGTCAAAGGTGCTCCAGGTGTAACAAATGTGGTTCCTGTACTCGAAGGAATTCCAATGCCAGGCAAACCAATGCCGGCAGTAAAGATTGTCAATGGAAAAGCAATTCTGAATCTAACGTTGGATAAAGCTCCAGATAGCGTTGATGCAGGAAATGATGTTCCAGAGATTCGTCGATTAGCACATGCCGCGGATGCAACTTCGTTGGTGGGAGGCACAAGCGCCGTTTACTTCGATGTTCGTAGCGCAAATAATCGCGATAACAAGACAATTATTCCTATTATTTTGATAGTCATCACCTTGATTCTGGGACTTCTATTGCGAAGCATTCTTAGTGCAGTTCTCTTATTGGGAACCGTTGTGCTCTCATACTTTGCAACGCTGGGAGTGTGCGCGTTGGTGTTCAACCATGTATTTGGTTTTGCTGGCGGTGATAATTCATTCCCACTCTTTGTATTCATTTTCTTAGTGGCACTTGGAATTGACTACAACATCTTCTTGATGACTCGCGTGCGCGAAGAGAGTATGAAGATTGGAACACGTGCAGGCGTGATCAAAGGTGTAACAGTTACTGGCTCAGTGATTACATCTGCGGGAATCGTGCTCGCTGCAACTTTTGCAGTTCTTGGCTTACTCCCATTGGTGCCACTTGCCGAACTCGGTTTTGCTGTGGCATTTGGTGTTCTCCTTGACACCATCATTGTTCGCTCTATCTTGGTGCCTGCATTGGTGCATACAATCGGGCCAAAGATCTGGTGGCCTTCAAAACTTCAACACGAAAAGGTGTAACTCATGGCTCTACGCGTAGGAATAGCGGGATACGGCTTAGCTGGACGCTATTTCCACGCGCCATTGCTCAAAGGTTGCGGCTTCGACATTGTTGGAATTCAAACCAGCAATGACGAACGTAAATCACATGCACTCATTGATTTTCCAAGTACAAGCGTTGTCGCAACTGTTGAAGAGTTAGTAGCACTTGGTCTTGACCTTGTCGTTGTTGCATCGGCCAATGTTGCCCACGCACACGATGCCTATCTAGCTATCGATGCGGGAATCCCTGTTGTCATTGATAAGCCTATGGGTCGTACATATGACGAAACGCTTGCAATTGTGGAATATGCCAAGAAGGCTGGCGTGCCTATTACAACATTCTTCAATCGTCGCTGGGATAGCGATGCACTCACAATCAAGAAAGTAATTGCTAGTGGAATCCTCGGTGATATTTTCCGCCTCGATTCACGTTTTGAACGTTTTCGCCCAGAACTCAATAACAATTCATGGCGCGAAACAATGTCACCTGCCGATGGCGGGGGACAGCTCATTGATTTACAGCCACACTTGATTTCAACTTCGATGGAATGGCTCGGTACTCCAGAGCTTGTGAGCTCGAGCGTTCGATCTATCCGTGGCGGTGCAGATGATGATTCTCTTTTAGTAATCAAATATTCAGGCGGTGCAGTTGGTTATTTATCGGCAAGTGCAATTGTTGGTGCACCTGGTCCGCGCATACGTTTGCTTGGTACAAAGGGTGCACTTGTCGTCAATGATTTAGATCCGCAAGAAGACTTATTGCGCGCTGGAAAGTTTCCAGAAGGTGGAACTTGGAAGCTCCCAACAATGTCGCAAACTTTTCTATATCGCGGTGATGAAGTTGAAGAGATTGCATCAGAGCCCGGTAACTATGCCCATTTCTACTTAGCCGTTGAAGGTGCAATTGCAGGTAAGAATCCTTGGCCAGTAAGTACCGACGATGCATTACTTGTTGCCAAAATTATTGATCAAGCACGAGCACAATCAATTCATGGCTAAACCTGTCGTTGTTATCGGTGCTGGTCTTGCAGGTATTTCCGCAGCGCTTCATTTAGAGAGTAATGGCCGGGAAGTAGTAGTACTTGAAAGCAGCGATCGAGCAGGTGGTCGAGTTGCCACAGATCGCATCGATGGTTACTTGTGTGATCGCGGTTTTCAACTAATAAATTCAAAGTATCCAGCTCTCGTTGCCCTTGACGTAATTCGCGAAATTGATTTCGTGGCTGCGCCACGAGTAATTGAAGTTGCAATGGGCAACGCAAGATATCCCTTGGGAGATCCGCGTATTTCACCGTGGAGCGCACTCGATAGAGCAACGGGAACTTTGCCCGAAAAATTAGCGCTACTTCGCTACTTACTCACCAAGAGCATTTCCGGAAAATCCATTGGTGAAGAATTACGAGCAGCGGGCACTGGCAACCTTTACACAAGAGTCTTGGAACCTTTTCTTTCTGGAGTATTTCTAGCATCACCTGAAAAAGTTGATGCAATTTATGGCAAAAGTGTTATCAAAAGTTTTATCAATGGCGCTCCAGGATTACCCCGAAATGGCGCGGGGGAGTTGAGTAAAGCTCTGGCATCGCGTTTGAGAGATATCCGCTTAGGTAATCGTGTTGAGTCACTTCGCGGAAACATTGTCGAAACTAATAATGGATCCATAGATGCCAGTGAAATTGTTGTTGCAACCGATGCAACAACAGCTTCACAACTACTTGATCTTCGTGATATTCCAACTTTAGTTGGCTGCACTACTTGGTATCACAGCGTTGAACGCGCATCGCGAAATGGCCGCCTGATTGTCGATGGACAATCCCGAGGAGCCGTCATAAATACGGTAGCGATGTCGCAAATATCTTCGGCATATGCTCCTTCTGGAAAAGATTTGATTTCTACAACAACGCCGATTTCCGTAACAGAGAGCGAAGCGCGCAGACATCTCTCGCTTCTATGGGACACAGATACGCGCGATTGGGAATTAGTTGCTAAGTATGAAATTCCAAGTGCGCTGCCTTTGCAATCGGTAGGCAGAACGCTTTCTCAAAGCGTTGTAGTTCGTGAGAATATTTATTGCGTAGGCGATCACAGAGCAACACCTTCGCAACAAGGGGCGCTATTTTCTGGCAGATTAGCGGCGGAATTAATCCTCAATAAGTAAAGAGAGTGCCTCAGATATATGAGGGTAATCAAAAGTAAATCCAGCATCGAGTAGCGCTTGTGGCATAACTTTCTTAGATCCCAAAATCTCGCTTGAAAAACCACCTAAAGCAATTTTGAGAGCAATTGCTGGCGCTGGAAAAAGGGCTGGTCGATGAAGTGCACGCGCAAGCGCGCTTGTGAATTCTTGATTAGTAACTGGATTAGGTGATGTGAGGTTTACTGGACCAGAAATATCACTTTCTAGTGCAAAGATGATTGCGCGGATTTGATCGTGCAAAGTAATCCACGACCACCATTGTTTTCCATTTCCCAATTTTCCACCGAAACCATAACGAAATAACGGCAACATACGGCCAAGTGCACCACCAGTTGGATCGAGAACTAAACCTGTACGAATCTTTACAGTGCGAACATCGCCTGCAAGATCGGCAGCACCTTCCCATTCGCGACAGACAGCGGCTAGAAAATCATCACCTGATTTATCACTTTCAATTACGGGGCGGTTTCCGCTCTCGCCATACCAACCGATAGCACTTGCAGAGATAAATACTTGAGGTTTCACAACTGCGACAGCATTGGCAATTGCCGTTGTACCGAGAAGTCGAGAATTGAGAATTTGGCTCTTGAATTTCTTGCTCCATCGCTTGTCACTGACACCAACACCAGCAAGATGGATTACTGCATCTACGCCAGCAAGTGCAGCGGTATCGACATAACCAGATTCTGGATCCCACTGAATTTCATCTGGTGCAACAGGTGCGCGACGTACTAAACGTTGAACGGTATGACCTTCACTCTTGAGATGGCCAACGAGTGCTGTGCCAATCAATCCCGATGAACCGGTGATCGCAATTCTCTGAGGAACTGACATCAGGAGTTAGAGACCCAAATCAGATTCAAATGCTCCGCCTTCAAGACGCTCTTTGAGCGTTACAAGGAAACGGGCAGCATCGGCGCCATCAACGACGCGGTGATCGTATGAAAGACCCAAATAAACCATGGAGCGAATAGCAATTGTTTCGCCGCCATCTTCGCCCTTTACAACCATTGGACGCTTTACAACTGCGCCAAGCCCAAGAATTGCAACTTGTGGTTGATTGATAATTGGTGTGTCAAAGAGTGCTCCGCGACTTCCAGTATTTGTCAGCGTGAAAGTTCCACCACCGAGTTCATCTGGCGTTACTTTGTTATCGCGTGTACGTGCTGCAAGATCTGCAATTTTGCGAGCAACGCCACCCATATTCAAGTCACCAGCATTATGAATTACAGGTACGAGTAATCCGCGCTCTGTATCAACTGCGATACCAAGGTGTTCTGCACCGTGATAAGTAATTTGATCGCCTTCAACAGATGAGTTGAGAACTGGATGTTGCTTAAGCGCTTCACATACAGCAACGGCAAAGAATGGAAGGAATGAAAGCTTTACGCCTTCACGTGCTTCAAATGTTGCCTTCGAGCGATCTCGCAGACGAGAAATCTTTGTAACATCAACTTCAATAACTGTAGTCAGCTGCGCACTCACTTGAAGAGATTCGACCATGCGCGATGCAATCACTTTACGAAGTCGTGACATTGTCACTGTTGTTCCGCGCAATGGAGATGTAGCAACGGAAGCCGGCTTAGCCGCTGTTGGAGTTGAAGTAACTTGTGGCCCAGCTTGTGCAACTGGCGCGCTCTTAGGTGCAGCGGCTACAAGATCTTCCTTGCGAATTCGCCCGCCAATTCCGGTGCCTTTCACTGTTGCAAGATTGACGCCAAGTTCATTAGCAAGCTTGCGAACAAGTGGCGTTACATAAGCATCTGCAGGCTGTGTTATTGGCGCAGCAGCAACTACTGGTGCAGGCGCTGCAACAACGGGTGGAGCAACTGCTACTGGAGCAGCAACTACTGGTGGTGCAACTGGTGCAGGTGCGCTAACAACAGGTGCGCTAATTACAGGTGCACCGGCGCCACCGATGAGACCAAGACGTGCGCCAACTGGAACAGTTGTATCTACTGCAACATCGATTGCAAGAAGAGTTCCTGCAACTGGTGATGGAATCTCTGTATCTACTTTGTCGGTTGAAACTTCAAGTAGCGCTTCATCAACTGCAACTGAGTCACCAACATTTTTTAGCCAACGTGTAACAGTTCCTTCACTCACGCTCTCACCTAATGCAGGCATAGTGATTACGGTGCCTGAACCTGATGCGGCAGGAGCAACTGGAGCAACGGGTGGCGGCGGAGTAACTACTGGCGCGGCAACTACTGGAGCAACTGGTGCTACAGGTGCAGGAGTAGGAGCTGCAACGGGTGCAGCCGACGCTGATGCGCCGGCGCTATCTGCAATGATCGCAAGCTCTGCGCCAACGGCAACAGTTTGATCGATAGCAACAACAATCTTTGTAAGAATTCCTGCAACAGGTGATGGAATCTCTGTATCTACTTTGTCGGTTGAAACTTCAAGGAGTGGTTCATCAACATTGACATGATCGCCTTCGGCTTTGAGCCAACGTGTAACTGTTCCTTCACTCACGCTCTCGCCGAGTGCTGGCATAGTGACTGAGAATGTCATTGTTATTTCTCCCCGTTATCCGTGTGCATGAAGCGGTTTACCTGCAAGTGCCATATGTGCTTCACCCATTGCTTCAGAGAGCGTTGGGTGTGCATGTATCAATGGAGCGACATCGGCAGCCGATGCTTCCCAATTGAAAATAAGTTCTGCTTCGGCAAGTAACTCGCCAACTCGTGCACCGACCATATGAATTCCTAGAACCGGTCCATCTTTTTGCGCAACAAGTTTGATAGAGCCTGCAGTGCGCAAAATTTGTGCCTTGCCATTTCCGGCAAGATCGTAATTGAGTTCAACAACATCGTAACCGCGCTCTTTAGCAACTGCGGTTGTAAGGCCAACAGATGCAACTTCAGGATCTGAATATGTCACGCGGGGGATACCGTCGTAATTGATTGCCCGCGGATTCAAACCTGCAATCTCTTCAGCAACGAGAATTCCTTCAGCAAAACCAACGTGTGCTAATTGCAGAGTTGGAATCAAATCTCCGACAGCCCATATTCCTGGGATATTTGTGCGGCATTTGTCATCAACTAATACAAAGCCACGATCCATGGTGATGCCTTGTGCTTCATAACCGAGGTTTGCAGATACTGGTCCGCGACCAACTGCAACGAGGAGAATCTCGGCAGTAAATGTCTTGCCATCTTCAAGAGTTACGGTAACTCCGTCGGCGGTAACTACATGTGACTTGAAACGTGTTCCAAGTTCGAAATTGATTCCGCGCTTTCTAAATGCGCGCTCGAGTTGCTTACTTGATGATTCATCTTCGAGTGGAACTAGATGTGGCAGACCTTCAATAATTGTTACATCGCTACCAAAAGATTTCCATACTGATGCGAATTCAGAACCAATAACTCCGCCGCCAAGGACAATGACGCTCTTTGGAACGTAATCTAGTTTTGTCGCATGGTCAGAAGTAATTACTTTCACGCCATCAATATCTAGTCCAGGCAGTGATCGCGCATATGAACCAGTAGCCAAAATAATGTTCTTGCCAGTGATTCGCTCACCATTGACTTCAATTGTGTCTTTAGCGACGAGCTTTCCGTGGCCTTCGATATAGGTAATGTTTCTAGACTTTACGAGACCTTGTAGACCTTTGTGCAATTTTGTAATGACGCCATCTTTATAACCATTGACTGCTGGCATATCCATGGAAAGAAATTGTGCATTGACGCCAAAGTGGCTCGCATCGCGCGCGCCATCGGCAATTTCTCCAGAGTGAAGAAGGGCCTTGGTTGGAATACATCCGCGGTGAAGACATGTGCCGCCTAATTTATCTGCTTCGATCAAAGCGACGTTGAGACCGAGTTGTGCGCTACGAAGAGCGCATGCATAACCACCGCTGCCGCCACCAAGGATTACTAGATCGAAAACCGACACATCAAACTCCCATCACCATCGAGTGCTACCTGCCTATCCTGCCAGCCTTCGCTCAAATTAACGAACTGAGGCCTCTTCGGCGAGCACGAGAAGTGAACGCATCGCCACTCCAGTTCCCCCTACTGGTGTGTAGCCGTGGGCCTTTGCATCATTGAATGCTGGCCCAGCGATATCTAAATGCAGCCATGGGAGTTCAGGATTGATGAAATCCTTGAGGAACAGACCCGCAACCAACATTCCACCCATGCGATCACCTAAGTTTGCAATATCTGCAACAGGTGAATCAAGTGATGCACGTAACTCTTCAGGAAGAGGCATTGGCCAGAATGCTTCGCCACTGAGAGCAGATGCTTTCAGGAATTCTTCTCTAAACGATTCGTTATTTGTCATGGCTGCACTTGTACGTGTGCCAAGGGCAATGACTTGAGCGCCAGTAAGAGTTGCAACATCGATAATTCCATCGAGTTGTGGATTCACTTTCTGTGCTTTCATCAATGCATCTGCAAGTACGAGTCGACCTTCTGCATCTGGATTGAGAACTTCAACAGTCTTGCCACCAAATATTGTGATGATGTCACTTGGACGAGTTGCCGTGTCGCTAACCATGTTTTCGGCAAGTGGTGCCCATGCATCAATTGCGATTGGTAATTTCAAAGTCGCAATTGCAAGTACTGCGGCGCACACCGCTGCAGCTCCACTCATATCTGATTTCATGGCTTCCATACCTTGTGCAGGTTTGAGTGCAAGGCCACCTGTATCGAAAGTAATTCCTTTACCAACAAAGGCATAACGCTTCTTAGGTTTTAGAGGTGAATATGAAATATGCATGAGGCGTGGAGGATTAGCCGAACCTTGCCCGACGCCAATAATTCCACCAAAGCCTTGAGATTTGAGTTGTTTTTCATCCCAGATAGTGACTTTGAGTTTCATTTTCGCGCCACCAGCACTCTTTACTGCGGCATTCAATTTTTTAGTAAATGAATCAGGCGTCAAGTGACTTGGGGGAGTGTTGATGAGATCGCGAACAAGGTGTGTGTATTTTGCAATTACTTCCGCGCGATGTGCTGCCTCTTTGGATTCTTTCTTTGATGCCAGCGCAGTATGAATTGTTATATGCGAAACAGGTGCCTTGTATTCACTCTTTGACGTTCCGCGAAACTCTGTAAAGGCATATGCGCCAAGGGCTGCACCTTCGGCTACAGCTGCGAGTGATGCGTGATTAGGTGTCGGTAGTGCGAAAGTTGCATTTGTAGTTCCATCGAGTGCGCGAGAAGCCGCACCTGCTGCGCGACGAAGAATTTCATGGCTATACGAGGCGCTCTTAGTCCCTAGTCCGGTAAAAACAAGTAGACGCACAAAGGAGCTCGGCATCTTGATGACTTCATCAGCTTTTCCCGATGCACCCATATCGCTCAAAATTGATAGAAGCGCTTTTGTATCAAGAGATAAATCTCCCGCTTCAATTGCTAGACCGCCCTTAGCGTTCTTTGCAAAACCGATTACGAGTACTTCATCTTTTACGATTCCATCAGAAAGGCGAATTTTAGACATGAGGAGAGCCTAATAGAGAGCTCGGAAGATTTCACATTGCTAGATTGGGGGCATGAAAAACTCACCCCTTCACGATAAGCATGTAGCCCTAGGCGCCAAGATGGCGGATTTTGGTGGGTGGCTCATGCCGATCGAATATCCAGGAGCGGGAGTCTTAGCCGAACACACTGCAGTTCGCGAAAGCGTTGGAATCTTTGATGTTTCACATTTAGGCAAAGCATCGGTAAAAGGTCATGGTGCACTCGAGTTCTTGAACGTAACTTTTACAAATGATTTGAATCGCATTACCGATGGCATGGCGCAATACACAATGCTGTGCACCCCACAAGGTGGAGTCATCGACGATCTCATTGTTTATCGAAATAGTTCCGAAGACTTATTTCTTGTTCCTAATGCATCCAACACTTCTGCAGTTGTTGATGTTCTCAAAGCTAATGCGCCACAAGGAATAACTATCGAAAACCTGCACGAATCTTTTGCAGTCATTGCTGTGCAAGGTCCGAAATCTGCACAAGTTCTAGCAGCACTTGGTATTGAATCCGATATTGATTACATGAGTTTCTCTCATGTCACAATTGGAAATAAAGATGTCATCTTGTGCCGCACTGGATACACGGGAGAATACGGTTACGAATTACTTCCTACATGGAGTGATGCACCTGCCGTCTGGGATGCACTCGTAGAAATTATTACGCCATTGGGTGGACAAATATGTGGCTTGGGAGCGCGTGACACGTTGCGCACTGAAATGGGTTATCCGCTACATGGACACGAATTGAGTGTGGAGATTTCACCTATTGAAGGTGGCGCTCCGTGGGCAGTTGGTTGGAAGAAAGAAAAATTCATTGGCAGCGATGTGCTGCGCGCTCAGAAAGAAAATGGAGCAGCACGTGTTCTCCATGCGCTCGTATCACTTGATCGAGGGATTCCTCGCGCACATATGAGCGTCAAAGACCAGAACGGCAATGTCATCGGAGAAGTTACCTCTGGAACTTTTTCACCGACACTCAAAAAGGGAATTGCCTTGGCTCTGCTTTCACCCGATGTTGCAGTGGGAGATCAAGTAATTATCGATGTACGAGGACGTGATTCATTGGCGCAAGTAACTAAAGCGCCTTTAGTCCCTTCGCACGTTCGATAGCGTCATCTTTACTTGCAGCGAATTCGATAGGTGTTACAAATGCAGCGCGAAACTTGGTGCGGCGTAATGCAGTAAGAATTGCAGGTGCGCCAATGAGAATGAGTGAACTTGTAAGAATGGCACGCGGAAGATCCCAAGCCATCGATGTTGCAAAATGAAAAAGAATAAATCTATGAAGATTTACAAGAAGTTCACCACCCGGAACAAATGAGAGTTGTGTATCTAAACCAAGTGCCCATGGCCAAAATTGCAGATCCATCATTAATCCAAAGATAAAAGATGCGCCAATTGAATAGATAACAAGCAATGCAATTTCTTTCTTGCCGCGTAAACGAGCCGGCAACATTCCTGCAAATAGACCAATCCACGCTGCTGCAAAAAGTTGATAACCAAGCCATGGACCTAAACCACCTGTAAGAAGTGCAGAAGTAAAGATGGAAGTAAGACCGAGAATGAAGCCAAATGAGGCTCCGAAAACGCGCGCTGAGAGTATGAGTACAAACCACATCGGTTCAATACCTACAGCCCCCGCGCCTAGTGGTCGAAGCGCAGCGATAATGGCCGTGAGCACGCCTAATAATGCGATCGATTTCGCATCTAGAGTCTCATTACTAATTTCCACAATAATCAAGAAAATTGCTAAAGCTGTAGCAATCCAGAAAAAAATCGTTGTCTTTGCAATGGCGTGCGAGTCGTAAAAGAATGGCCATAAGAAACCAACCAAACTAACTAGCGATGTAGCGACAAGAACTACATGAGTGCGCCTTCGCAAAGTTACAATTGAGGCAGTATTCATCGTGACTCCATTGCGCTAACAACATCTTTGACGGTGAGCCATGGTTGTGGAGACATTATTTTTGCTACCTGCGGCGCGAAAGCGGGCGAAGAGAGCAAAACATCAATAGTTGCACCGTCGGCAACGAGATCACCATCTGCCAAAAAGATGACTCGAGATGCCAGCTCTGCAACAAGTTCAACATCATGTGTTGCAAGGATGACAGTGCGTTTGAAAACTCGCGCACAGCGCAAAAGCGTGGCAATCAAATGGCTCTTAGCTTGATAATCCAAGCCTCGAGTGGGTTCATCTAAAATAAGTATTTCGGGTTGGGCCGAAAGCACAACAGAGAGCGCTAAGGCCAAACGTTGCCCTTCTGACAAATCACGCGGATGTGTATGAGGTGAAATCCCGGGCACTAACTCTGATAACAATGCAAAGGTTGTGCCGCTAGCTATTTCATTATCACGGTCGCCTTGCTGGCATTCCATGAGCACGCTTTGTCCGTAGAGCAAATCACTTGGCTCTTGAGGAATAAAACCTATTGTCTGGCGACGGGCGCCCCCGCTCAGAGTTGCAGGGTTGATTTCACGGATCTGCACTTTTCCGCTGTGGGCAGTGTTGAGTCCGACAATAGTTTTTAGCAAAGAACTTTTACCTGCTCCATTGCGTCCCATTATTGCAATGACTTCACCTTCATGAAAGGCCAGATTGATATTGCGCAAAACTTCTTTCTCGCCGTAATTAAGTGTCAGCTTTGCGCAAGAAATTATTTGATTACCAATCTCGAACTCCTCTGCTGCGTGCGGCAAGTATTGGGCGTTGCGCAAATCTTCGCTGAGTCGTCGCATGTCACGAACCGAGAGTGCAATCTCTTTCATCCCGAGTGCGCGCGCTAAATGCACAATTGGAGGAGCAATATCTGAGTCACTCATAATTTGTGCAGGTGTACCAACTCGAGCATTTCCAAGACCATCGATATGAACGATTCGATCTGCAAATTGAATTACGCGCTCCAATTTGTGTTCAGCAATAACAACGGTGAGCCCTAAGTCATGCACTAATCGATGCAGAATAGATAGAACTTCTTCGGCGGCAATAGGATCGAGTGCACTCGTTGGTTCGTCGAGTACTAGAACTTTGGGATGCATAACAAGTGCGCTGCCAATTGCAACTCTCTGTTGCTCGCCACCGCTCAAGGTAGAAAGTGAACGATTACGCAGTGGTGCCAAACTCAAGAGGTCAAGAATTTCTTCAACTCGCTTGCGCATAATCTCTGGCGCAATATTGAGAGTTTCCATTCCGAAAGCTAGTTCTTCCTCGACTGTATCTGTGACAAAACCATGAATTGGATTTTGTCCAACAATTCCAATGATGTGCGCAAGCCCACCTGGCTTTACCAATTGAGTTGAAATTCCATCGACGCTGATATCGCCAGCCAAAATTCCGCCAGTGTGATGCGGCACGAGGCCATTGATGAGGCGAAGCAGCGATGATTTACCAGAACCAGTTGGGCCGATAACTAATACAAGTTCACCTTCCTCGATTGTTAGTGTCAGATTTTCGAGAACGGTTCTAGTCGAATTTGGATATATAAGTGAAACATCGGAGAAAGTAATCATCTAGGCCATAGCCGCAATTCTTTTTCTACCAATAAATAGAAGTGGTGCGGCAACCGCGGCGAAAGAGAAATATGGAGAGATGATTGCAAGGAGACAGAAGGCAGTAATTGTTAGATCGATCGCGTCGAAAGTGACTGCGCGATAACGCGAACGAATTCGATGCGTTCCATAGCCGCGAGAATCCATGGAAGCGGCAAGGTCAAGTGAGCGCGCAAGGGATTCTTCCATCAGTGGAATCAGCGTCCGCTTGAAAGACTTTTTTTGACCTCGTAAGAATTGCGCTTCTCTAATTCGCGCAATACTGGCGATAAATTGTGGAACTAATGACGTTGCGATTGTGATTGCTAAACCAAATTGATAAATGGCAAAGGGGAGGACTCGCAATAATCTGTGTGGACTTGTCAACGATGCGCCCGCTCCAAAGAGAATCACAATGCTTGCCATGATGATGCCTTCGTGCAAAGTCCCAAAGAGTCGCTCCTGTGTTATCGCTCCACCAACTCTTATTCCTGCCATCCAATCAGGCAGAGGAAGTACGGGAAGTTGGACAATGATTGTTCCGGGAATCGGTGTGCCGATGAGAACTCCAAACAAGGTACGAACTAGAACTATGAAAATGCCAAGTTTGAAGGCTGATTCAAAACTTCTAGACCAAGGAGCGTTATCGCGTGCAGTGCGCACGACAAGATATGCAACACCCACAATTACAGCAGCCAGCCAAGGATTATTGGCGCGTGCTACTGCGATAGCTAAGGTGATGGACCAGATCCACCACGTGAGTGGGTGTCGCAAACTTGTCACAAAGCTATTGCTTCTTCTTAGGAATCAGCGCTTTAGGTGTTTCTATTTCAACGCCGCATTCTTTAGCGGGATAGGCATTGATTCCACAGATCATTCCCGAAGCAGTTGCGCGAATTTTCGCTCCTGCAGCTAAAACGTCCGCGCCAAGGGCTTTGGAATCAACAAGAACGCATGTCTTGATTATTTTCGGAGTTTTTTCATCAGTGGGGCGCAAGAATGCAGAACCGAAATCGATTACCAATGCAATTCTCTTCTTGCCTGCAACAGCTTTGGTTTTCCCACACAAATATTGAAAAGAAGGTGTCACGCGAGGTTTTGCTGCATCGGGAACACTGTCACTGGAAAAAGTAAATGCCCACCCTTCAACTGAACCATCAGCGACGTTAGTAGTTGGACCTGTCATGGCATAAGCCCACTCGGATTTATTCGGGGCGCTTTGGAAGTAACCCCAATAGCGGTAACCCTTATCGGTTGCATGTGCAGCAGGCATAGTTATTACGGAAGTTGCAAGAAGGGTAAAAGTTGAAAGTATGTAAAGAAATTTTTTCATTACTGTGGAGCCTCTCAAAAAATCGGGAGTCTCACAGGGGCAGATCCTCATCATATGAAGAAAACTCATATGCATGTGGACTACACCCCGCAAACCTCGGCGGGTGTCGCTCAATTACTGGGTCATCATCTTTAGGTAATCCGACTTAGCGCTATCGATTTCGATATGCCTTACGGTTGCGGGTCAGCGTCGGAATTTCACCGAACTTCCCCTAAAGAGCGACCTATGAAGTTGTGGCGTAACCAAACCACAGGAGATTCAACTTGGCAACAGGGCGCGCACGCTTTAGAGTTTTAGCGTTCATCAGAGCCAATCGTGAGGGAGTACGTCATGGAATATCGTCGCTTAGGCAGTACCGGAATGTATGTTTCAGAGATTTCCTACGGAAACTGGATTACTCACGGTTCGCAAGTTGAATCTGATGCTGCAATCAAATGTGTTAAGACTGCTTATGACCTTGGAATTACTACCTTTGATACTGCTGATGTTTACGCAGGAACAAAAGCTGAGACCGTTCTAGGAAAAGCACTCAAAGGTATTCGCCGCGAGTCATACGAACTTTTCACAAAGGTTTACTGGCCAACAGGTACAGGTAAGAACGATCGTGGACTTTCACGTAAGCACATTATTGAATCGTGTAACGCATCATTGAAGCGCTTGCAAACTGACCACATCGATCTCTACCAAATGCACCGTTTCGATTACGAGACACCGCTAGAAGAATCACTAAGTGCATTTGATGACCTTATCCGTGCAGGAAAAGTTCACTACATCGGTTTCTCAGAATGGGATGCACAGCAAATTTCAAGTGCACTAAAAATTCAAGATGAACGCGGATACAACCGCTTTGTTTCTAGCCAGCCACAATATTCAGCTCTATGGCGAGTAATTGAGACCGAAGTTGTGCCGCTTTCAATCAAAGAAGGAATTGGCCAAATTGTTTGGTCTCCAATGGCGCAAGGTGTTTTGACTGGTAAATATTTGCCAGGCAAGAAAGCACCTGCAGGTTCACGTGCTACAGATAAGAAGAGTGGTGCTGGAATGATCTCTGGCTGGATGCGCGATGAAGTTCTCACTGCAGTTCAAAAACTCAAGCCAATTGCAGATGAAGCAGGAATCTCAATGTCACAGTTGGCAATTGCATGGGTTCTTCAAAACCCAAATGTTTCAAGTGCAATTATGGGAGCAACTACTCCAAAGCAAGTAAAGGAGAATGTAAAGGCTTCAGGAATCAAACTCTCAGCCGACACAATGAAGGCAATTGATAAGGCGCTCGGAAATCTTCCAGAGAAGGATCCTAAGAAGAATGAAAGCCCAAATCCTCGCGCCTAATTAGAAGTTAGTATCTCCAACTTTGTGCATTGGCTTAGGTGCGCGTAAACGGCGCATCTGAGTCGATCGCAGCCATGCATACATTCCTATTCCCCTAACTATTTCATTAGGGAATTTCTCGGCTACCAATTTCTTTATTTTGCGTGAAAGAAATACGCCATCAATTGCTGCAACCATGAGAACCGAATACATCAAGGCAATCGAGCCAAGTTGAACGGCGGCGATTGGAATAAGTGTGAGCACAAGTACGACAAAGATAATTGGCAGAAAATATTCGCCAATGGATCTGCGTGAATCGACATAGTTACGAACGAAGCGACGAGCAGATCCACGGTCACGCGCAGGTAGTGCATTCTCATCGCCACGTAAGTAGGCAGTACGAGTTGCTTGACGTGCAGCGAGAGCATTGGCCTTAGCGCGCTTCTTCTCTTCTTTAGTAGTTACTGGAGAAAGAGAGGAAACGATGCGCTTTGATTGCGAATCTTTACGCTTTGGTGTTGGGCGACCTTTTTTATCTGATCCATTATCTGTACTTGTCATGGCGGTAACTATAGAGCCAGCATTCTTTCCAGCGAGAGTTTGGAGAAGCGGGCCACATAATCAGGTACCGAAATGCGGTTGACGACATGGTCGGCCACGAGGGATTCCATCGCCCATACCAAGTGCGGCAGGTCAATTCGATTCATAGTTGAGCAATAACAGATGGCTTTATCGAGAAAATAAATCTCTTTATCTGGATTATTTTTTGCAAGGCGCGATACTAAATTGAGTTCAGTACCGATTGCCCATTTGCTGCCAGCAGCTGAGTCGCTCACGGTTCGGATAATTTTTTCAGTGGAGCCAACGGCATCGGCAGCCGAAACAACTTCATGCTGGCATTCAGGGTGCACTAATACTTGAACACCTTGCACGCGCGAGCGAATCTCATTGACTGAATCAAGAGTGAATCGTCCATGAACTGAGCAATGGCCACGCCACAAAATTACTTTCGCTTTCCCGATCTCTTCACGTGTAAGTCCACCCATTGGTTTCCAAGGATTCCAAAGCACGCAATCCTCAAGAGATAAACCAAGGGAAAGGACTGCGGTATTTCTACCTAAGTGTTGATCTGGAAGAAAGAGAATTTTCTCGCCCTGATCTAGCGCCCAACGCATTGTCTTTTCGGCATTGGAAGATGTGCAAATAGTTCCACCATGTTCGCCAGTAAAACTTTTGATTGCTGCAGATGAATTCATATATGTGACTGGAATAGTCTTGGATGCAACGCCAACTTCTTCTAAAGATTTCCAACATTGATTGACTTGATTTGCCGTTGCCATATCTGCCATAGAACATCCGGCAGCAAGGTCTGGAAGAATTACTTTCTGTTCCTTTGATGTGAGAATGTCGGCGCTCTCTGCCATAAAGTGAACGCCACAGAAAATTACATATTCAGCGCTACTTTGCGCAGCAGCTGCTTGAGCAAGTTTGAAGGAGTCGCCCGTGATATCTGCAAAGTCGATTACTTCATCGCGTTGATAGTGATGACCCAAAACAATTGCTCGCGAACCTAAAGCGACCCGTGCTTTCTTTGCGCGCTCTACAAGTGATGGATCACTCTGGGCGGGAAGTTCTCCGGTACATGAGACGCCGCGTTGGCTAGATAGGTCGCTGCCTTGCCCAAGGAGAAGAAGGTCACTCAATGCCATAGGCGCATTCTCTCTCAGAATTTGTGTTTATGTCGCCTCGACAAGGCGTTGGATGTAGAGTTGCCTCTTGAAACGGGGAGAAAAAATGACAACTGAGACAACAAGCACAACAAGCACAACGACAGGTATCGCTCTCACAGATGTAGCTGCAACCAAAGTAGCAGCGCTTCTAGCTCAAGAAGGTCGCGATGACCTCAACCTTCGTGTTGCTGTACAGCCTGGTGGTTGCTCTGGTCTTCGTTACCAACTCTATTTTGATGATCGCAATATGGATGGCGATATCGTTCGCGAATTCGGCGCAGTCAAAGTTATTACTGACAAGATGAGTGACCCGTACCTTTCCGGTGCAACAATCGATTTCGTTGACACTATCGAGAAGCAAGGTTTCACGATTGATAATCCCAATGCACAAGGATCTTGTGCTTGCGGCGATTCATTCAACTAACTTTTACTTCGTTACACCCTAGTATCGCCACATGAAAATAGGCGTTGCGGGTTCTGTTGGTATCGACCATCTCATGACCTTCTCGGGGAAATTTACTGATTCCCTTGTTGAGGGCTCACTCGAAAAAGTTTCGCTCTCATTTCTAGTCGATAGTTTAGATATTCGTCGTGGTGGTTGTGCGGCCAATATTGTTTATGGCATGGGCGTACTTGGCCTAAACCCAATTCTCATTGCCGCAGTAGGAGTCGATTGGGCAGATTACGATGCATGGCTTATTCGCCATGGCGTTGATACGGCCCATGTTTACAAATCAAAAGAGCTTTACACATCGCGCTTCATGGTGACAACTGATACCGAGTTGAATCAAATTGCATCGTTTTTTCCAGGGGCAATGAGTGAAGCGCGAAATATCGAGTTAGCGCCAATCATGGAAAAAACAGGGCGCTTCGACATGGTTGTTATCTCTCCCGATGACCCAGAGGCGATGCTTCGCCATTCAGAAGTCTGTCGCGAACAAGGAATTGCTTTTGCTGCAGATCCTTCACAGCAGATGGCGCGCATGAATGGTGATGAAATCAAATTGCTCATTGAAGGCGCTACATATCTATTTCTCAATGAATATGAACTTGCACTTGCTATGCAAAAAACTGGTTGGAGCGATGCCGAGATTTTGTCTCGCGTGAAATATCGCGTTGTGACTCATGGTTCTCAAGGCGCAGTCGTTGAAGGCGCTGGCGCGCAAGCAATTCGCGTTGGAGTTCCTAAAGAGAAGGCCAAGATTGATCCCACCGGCGTTGGTGATTCATTTAGATCAGGTTTTATTGCCGGTCTTGCTTGGGGCCTAGGTCACGAACGTTGCGCACAGTTGGGTTCAATGATTGCGACCTACGTTATTGAAACTTTGGGAACACAGGAATATCGATTTACAAATGAAGAGTTTGTCGCGCGTTTCAAAGAGGCATATGGCGAAGCTGCGGCTGCAGAGATTGCTTCTCACATTGGAAGCCCCAACTAATTACTTCTTAGTTACGCGAAAACTTTCTTTTTCAATTTGTTCCGCCACGTTCCCGCTCATGCGTGCCCATGCCAGCAAATCAGGCAATGTTGCAGGATCGTCGCTGAGCAAAGTGATGGATTCACCATGTGCGGTTTGCGCCAGTTCTTTGGCGCAATCGATTATTGGTGCAGGACAACGTTTGCCGCGACTATCGACAACTTTCAATTTCTAGCTCGCAACTCTGCAACACTTTCAATAATGGCATCACCCAATTTTTCTACATCTTCATCGGAGCAATCACGATGCAAAGTAATGCGAATATTGCCATGCGTGAGAACTCCCATCGCGGCCAATACATGGCTGGGAGCTAAATCTTCGGAAGTACATGCTGAGCCAGAGTCAACATCAAAGCCTTTGGTAGAAAGTGCACGCACAAGTTCTTCGCCATGACAATATAGAAATGAGAACGATGCGATGTGTGGCAATGAAGAATCGAGTTGCCCGGCAATATCGCAATCGAGAATGGAAGACTCAATACGAGATCGCAATTGTGCATTCAACCCACGCAAGCGTGAATCCTCGCCAGTCTGCGTTTTCCACGCTTCTAGCGCTACAACCGATGCCAGAAGTAGCGGAAGTGAATAACTGTGCGGTGCCCGTGCAATTCCAATATGTGGCAATGGATTTTTCCAAGCTGGCGAATTTCTAATTGCAAGAATGCCAATACCTTCAGGACCTGCCCATGATTGTGAATCGAAGAGCGCGCTATCCCAACGCTCTGGCAGCAAATTTGAATCGGGAGTAGATGTTGCATCACAAGCAATAAATGCATCTGGAAAAGATTTGCAAATCTGGTCAGCCTTAGGAATAACTCCTGTTTCGCCATTGGCAATCTGAAGGGCTAAAACACCTTTATCGCTCATAGGCGAGCTCTCAATATCTCCAAATAAATCAACGGCTAGTTCAACAGGTACATGCGCCCTGGCGGTAGCTATTACTTCACTTCGCGCAGTTGCTGGATAAAAAATTTTGCTCTCGCGCGATGTTGCCAAGCCCGCAATTGCTAAGTGATGGCCCAATAAGGGCTCCCCGAGAATTTCAATCTCATCACTTCGAAGCGATAATTGTGCTGCGATAGATTCGAGGGCTTCTTGGCGCATTCGCCTGGCAGTAGTTGAGGCAGTAGAAAGTTTGCGCGGATCTGCCCAACCGGCATCGAAGGCAGCCAAAAGCGCCGCCTGCGCCTTAGGGTGCAACGGACTCTCTTTTTGGAAATTTCCTGTGACACGAACCACCCACGAGAGATTACTAGCGATTAGGCGATAGGCGTAAATACGCCACTATTCTTACCCCTATGTTCAAACAGCGGCCGCAGGCGCCTTCTCGAATTCGCAGACTTCTCCTTCTAGCGCCTGTAGTTCTTGCGCTCACTGGTTGTTCCAAAGTTTCAGGACTTGGACATGAAGAAGGTTTGTCGAGCGTCAATGACATCACACTCTCATTGTGGCAGGGTGCATGGATTACTGCAGGTGTCGTTGGACTTATAACTTTAATTCTAATTGTGTGGCCAGCAATTTTTCACCGTACTAAAGTTGGCGGACCAGAATTTCCAAAGCAGACTCAATACAACGTTCCCGTTGAAGTTGCTTACACATTAATTCCATTTCTCATCGTTGCAGTTCTCTTTTATTTCACTGCAACGAAGGAGAGCAAGATTGTCGAGAAGTCACCGACAACAGTTGCCCACGAAATTGGCGTTGAAGGAATTCAATGGTCATGGCAATTTACATATCCTGAAGCAGGACCAAAAGCGATTGTTACAGGCACGCCTGATCAACCACCCACACTCGTTGTCCCCATGGGGGAGCGCGTTCGTTACACGATTACATCAAATGATGTAGTGCACGGTTTCTGGATTCCAGCATTCATGATTCAAATTCAGAATCTTCCTGGTGTTACTAACCACATTGAGTTCACCGCCAACAAGCTAGGAAATTTTCCTGGTCGATGCAACATTCTTTGCGGACGTAATCACACACAGATGATTTTCACTCTCAAAGTTGTAACACCAACCGAATATCAGACTTATCTTGAAAACCTAAAGGCGGCCACCGTATGACAACGTATGCACAACGTCCAAGTGTCGCTTCAGGTGGTCTAGTGCCAACGCACAAAGGCAATCGCTTCGTAAAGTACCTAACAACTACTGACCATAAGTCAATCGGCTACATGTACTTAGTAACTACTTTCGCGTGGTTCCTCATCGGTGGAATTTTGGCGCTAGTTCTTCGCTCCGAATTAGCTCGCCCAGGAATGCAATTCTTGAGCAACGAGCAGTACAACCAAATTTTTACAATGCACGGAACCATCATGCTTTTGATGTTTGCAACTCCACTCTTCGTTGGTTTTGCAAATGTGATTATGCCTTTGCAAATTGGCGCAGCAGATGTTGCATTCCCACGTCTGAACATGTTGTCGTATTGGCTCTACCTCTTCGGTGGTCTTATGGCATTTGGCGGATTCCTAAGTCCTGGGGGAGCAGCATCCTTTGGCTGGACTGCTTACGCACCTCTTGCTAACTCAACATATTCACCAGGTATCGGTGGAGATCTGTGGGTAATGGGTCTTGCACTTGGCGGTATCGGAACAATTCTTGGTGGCGTTAACTTCATTACAACTATTTTCACAATGCGTGCACCGGGTATGACGATGTTTAGAATGTCTATTTTCTCTTGGAACGTTCTACTTACTTCAATCCTGGTTCTTCTTGCATTCCCACCTCTAGCGGTTGCACTTCTTGGTTTGGAATCAGACAGACTCTTTGGCTCTCATCTATTTGATCCAGCCAATGGTGGCGCAATGCTCTGGCAACATCTTTTCTGGTTCTTTGGTCACCCAGAGGTTTACATTCTTGCTTTGCCATTCTTTGGAATCGCAACCGAAATTCTTCCGGTATTTAGCCGCAAGCCAATCTTTGGTTACAAAGGTTTGATTGCTGCAACGATTGCAATCTCCGCGCTCTCCGTTTCAGTATGGGCGCACCATATGTTTGCAAGCGGTCAGGTTTTACTACCGTTCTTCTCCTTTATGACTTTCCTTATCGGTATTCCTACTGGTGTGAAATTCTTCAACTGGATCGGCACAATGTGGCGCGGTCACGTTTCTTTCGAAACTCCGATGTTGTGGGTAATGGGATTCTTAGTGACATTCCTTATGGGTGGACTCACTGGAATTATTCTTGCATCGCCACCACTTGACTTCACAGTCTCTGCTTCTTACTTTGTCGTCGCTCACTTCCACTACGTTCTCTTTGGAACTGTGGTCTTTGCGATGTTCGCAGGCTTCTATTTCTGGTGGCCAAAGATGACAGGACGCATGCTCAATGAGCGCCTTGGAAAGATTCACTTCTGGACAACTTTCTTCGGTTTCCACCTCACATTCCTAATTCAGCACTGGTTAGGTATCAAAGGCTTCCCACGTCGATATGCCGATTACCTGCCAACAGATGGCTTCACATTTATGAATACCGTTTCGACAATCGGTGCATTCTTGTTAGCTTTCTCGATGATTCCATTCTTAGTAAATGTTTGGATCACACGTAACTCACCGCTTGTAAATTGTGATGACCCTTGGGGTTATGGAGCATCTTTGGAATGGGCAACATCATGTCCACCTCCGCGACATAACTTCTTGACAATGCCACGCATAAGCAGTGAACGCCCAGCATTTGATCTGCACCATCCACATATCAAAACCGAAGGGCACTAATTCATGAAAACTAATTGGCGCCTCTTTGCAGGTCTTGCAATTTTCTATGTGATCATGACGATCATCTATTGGCAGGTCAATGGTGAAGCTGTTGGTATCACTGCCATGCTTCTCTCATCATTTCTTGCCGCAATGGTTGGTTTTTATGTTTGGTTCACCCAGCGTCGAATCGGTACAACTTTGCCTGAAGATAATTCCACGGCAGAGATCGCCGATGGCGCAGGTGAACTTGGCTTCTATAGCCCTCACTCATGGTGGCCACTTCCTGTAGCGCTGAGCATGTGTGTTGCGGGAACCGGTTTACTTATCGGTTGGTGGCTAACTTTGATAGGTATTTCAGTTTTAGTAATCAGCATTATTGGCATGGTTACTGAATACGAGAAGCCACTTTCTACTTCTTCTCACTAACACATAACTTGCAGAAGGTATTCGGGCGCATTGCGCCATTCCTCTTCGTTCTCTTATGGAGTACCGGCTTTATTGGTGTGAAGTACGGAATTCCATATTCACCGCCCTTTACTTTTGTGGCACTGCGAATGCTCATTGCAGCTCCACTTTTGGCACTCATTGCAGTCGTAGTCACGAAGCGTTTTGAAATAACGCGAGCAATATTTCTGCAATCAAGTGCAATAGGAGTTACTTTGCATGGCGCATACCTTGCTGGATGCTTCTACGCCGTCAGCAAAGGCCTGCCTGCAGGCATCGTGGCACTTATTGTGAGTTTGCAACCAGTACTGGTCTCTGTCTTTGCCGCGATATTCCTCAAGGAAGAGCTCAGTTTTCGCAAAATTTCAGGGCTGATCCTGGGTCTTCTAGGTCTGATCATTGTTCTTACTCCACGCATTAGAACCGCATCCGATATCTCATGGATCGCTTTGGGTGCGTGCGTTGTGGCACTCATGGGTGGAACTAGTGGAACTTTGTTGCAGAAGCGCTACGGCGGGCAATTACCTGTGCTTGTATCGACTTCAATTCAGTATGCAATGACTGCTTTTTTTGTGGGAGTACTCGCTATATCAACAGAGAAGATTGAAGTGACGTGGGATCCACACTTCATTTTCTCTCTTGTGTGGCTCATTGTTGTGCTCTCTGTGGGTGCAATCTTGTTGCTCTTCTACTTACTACGAGTTGGAAGTGCGGCAAGTGTTTCTTCCTACTATTACTTAGTCCCACCAGTGACGGCGGTAGAGGCGTACTTCCTCTTTGGTGAGAAAGTTAGCGTCTACGGCTTTATAGGAACCGCCATCACCGTTGTGGGTGTGTGGTTAGTAGTTGCGAAGCGAACTAGTGATGCTCAATCTCTTTGAGATCTTGGGCAGTAACTTTTGGAACAGCGACTGCGTTAGCACGGCTCATTCGATTACGTAATTTATTCTTGATTGCACCTGGACGCTTGAGCCCACGCGTATCAGTATCACTGAGCTCTAGCGGAACAGGTTGCTCGTGTTGTGTGAGTGTCCAAGCCTTCTCTGCTGAGATTGGCTCGTGAACTTCCACGAATTCACCACTTGGCATACGAAGCAAAGTACCTGTTTCGCGACCATGAAGAACTAGATCGCGATCGGCACGTTGCAATGAAAGACAGAGACGCTTTGTTACAACAAAGGCGATTGGAGGCAATACCAAAATACCAATTCGGCTAAACCACATCATTTGATTGATTGTGAGATTGAAAGTTGTCGCAATAATATCGTTACCACCATTGAGAAGACCGACGATTGTAAATGTCAGTGCCATTGCACCGATTGCAGTGCGGTTAGGAACGTTACGTGGACGATCCAGAATGTGATGTTCGCGTTTGTCGCCAGATATCCATGATTCAATAAATGGATAGAGAGCAAGACCTGTGAACATAATTCCTGGAAGAATCAAACCTGGAATAAGAATGTTCCAGGAGATTGTGTGACCAAATGCGTGAGTTTCCAGCGGGGGAGCCATACGAACTAATCCATCGAGCCAACCCATGTACCAGTCAGGTTGTGAGCCTGCAGAAATTTGTCCTGGTGTGTAAGGACCATAGAGCCAAATTGGGTTGATTGATGCGACTGCAGATAGAAAAGCAGTAACACCAAAAACAATGAAGAAGAATCCGCCAGCTTTTGCCATATAAACAGGAAGTAATGGGAAGCCGACAACATTTTTCTCTGTGCGTCCTGGGCCTGGATATTGCGTGTGCTTCTGGTACCAGACCAACATCAAGTGCACTGTAATGAGCGCTAAGAAAATTCCAGGCAGAAGCAGAACGTGGACAGTAAAGATTCGTGGAATAAATGCCTCACCCGGGAAAGCTCCACCGAAGGCAAAGAATGAAATGTAGGAACCTACAACTGGCAGCGCTTGAATAATGGCTTCAGCAATTCGAATACCAGTTCCTGATAAAAGATCATCAGGTAATGAATATCCGAGGAAGCCTTCAACGATTCCAAGAGTGAGAAGGCCTACACCGATAATCCAGTTGAATTCGCGAGGCTTGCGGAAAGCACCTGTGAAGTACACGCGCAGCAAGTGCACAACAATTGCAACCATAAATAGAAGTGCCGCCCAGTGGTGAATTTGGCGCATCAATAATCCGCCGCGCACCTCAAATGAAATATGCAGCGTTGAGGCATATGCAGCTGACATCTTTAAACCAGAGAGTGGTTCGTAATTTCCATCATAAATAACTTCACGCTGTGAAGGATCAAACCAGAAGGTTAGGAAAGTTCCAGAGAGCAACAAAATAATAAAAGAGTAAAGCGCAATCTCTCCAAGAAGAAATGACCAGTGGTCTGGAAATACTTTGTTGAGATTCTTCTTCATCCATGCAGCGGCGCCTGTGCGCTCATCTACATAACTGGCTACTGTGCCGGCAATTCTTTCGCGTGCGGTCATTGTGAGTTTCTCTCCCAGTAGCTAGGTCCGACAGGTTCGCTAAATGGACGTTGAGCCACGAGATATCCCTCTTGGTCAACGCTAATTGCTAATTGGGGAAGCGGGCGTGCAGCAGGTCCAAAAATAACTTTTGCTCCGCGCGGAACATCAAATGTTGATTGGTGACATGGGCACAAAAGGTGCTTTGTCTGTTGTTCGTAGAGTGCAACTGCGCAACCCATATGTGAACAAATTTTAGAGAAGGCGATAATTCCTTCATGCGTCATTGCAAGTTTTTCTGCATCTAATTGGAACTCTTCCGGACGCAGACGAATCAAAAGAACTGCATCTTTTCCAATATTGTTGAGTGTGCGTTCTTCACCTGGAGCTAGAGCTGGAAGTACTTGAGCAACTGCACCTACTTCAAGATCTGATGGCTTGATTGGTCGATCACCTGGATCAGTTACTAAGCGAGTACCTGATTTCCAGCTCGTTGTTTCTAGATCTTTTCCAGGCAATGGACCTAAGTCACGCAGTAGCAATAGCGGTGATAGTCCAACTAAACCAAGAGATAAACCGAGTGAGCGCTTGATGAGTGAACGGCGGCCAAGACCTGCAGCAGCTGCACCTTCTTTTGCTGATGCAACGAAATCTTTGCGATCTGAATCCTCTGATCGCATCTCGTGACGCATTGCAATAACTTCTTCATCGGGCATCAAAGTCTTTGCCCAGTGAATTGCACCAGCACCAATAAAGAACAGGGAGAGTGCTAAGCCAAGGCCTAAGAACAATTGTTTTGCATTTGTTGTACCGAGAACAGGAAGGTAAATAAATACATCTTCTGGTAACCAGATGTAAGAATAAATAAAGAGAAGCGTTCCAACTGCAGATAGCCCAAAGAGGATCGCAACTTGGCGCTCAGCTTTCTTTTCAGCCTTTGGATCGGAATCGGCTTGGCGATGTACGTGCGCTGGAACTCCAGGATCTTTGATTGCTTCTATTTCATGTGACATGTAGTTATCTCGCCTTCATTGCAAGCCATACAGCTACTCCGATGAGTAGACCAATTCCTAAAGTCCAGACAAGCAAACCTTCTGTTACAGGGCCTACGCGTCCGAGAGCTGCTCCACCTAGTGCTGGTTCTGCTTCTGCAGCCTTTACCCATTTGATGATGGAAAGTTTTTCAGCAGGAGTAATTGTTTTATCGCTAAACACTGGCATTGATTGCGGACCAGTAATCATTGCTTCATACATCTGTTTTGGTTGCACGCCCATCAGAGTTGGTGCATATTTTCCTTGGGTCAGCGCGCCACCTTGTGCTGCAAAGTTGTGGCACATTGCGCAGTTAGTGCGGAAAAGTTCTCCACCTTGAGCAGTGCTTCCATCACGTTCGTAATTCAAGACTGCATCAGTTGGAATCGCAGGCCCTGGCGCTAATGAAGCAACATATTCTGCTAATGCAGCTACTTGATTTGCATCATAAACCGGCGGTTTACGCATTGCTTGTGTGCTCATATCGGCCATTGGCATACGGCCAGTTCCTACTTGAAAATCTACTGATGCCGCACCAACACCAATGAGAGATGGAGCAATTGCTCCTCCTTCAGCATTGAGTCCGTGACATGAAGAGCAACCTTTGAGAAATAGTTGACGACCTTCATCAATTGCTGCAGATCGTGACAAAGCACTTTGGGACGGAGTTGTCGTCGCACTTGCTACAGAGAAAGTTGTACCGATAGCAAATAGCGCAAATAAAAGAAGTAGCGGAGCCACTGCTTTATGTCTGCGATATCGAGATAGATATTTCACGAGGTACCTTTCAGATCACTTGATGAGGTAGATCGCAGAGAAGAGTGCGATCCACACGACGTCGACGAAGTGCCAGTAATACGAAACAACGATTGCAGTTGTTGCTTGCTTGTGTGTAAATCTGCGTGCTTTAGCAACACGAATCATCACGATGAGGAAGGCGATGAGACCACCTGTCACGTGAAGCCCGTGGAAACCAGTTGCAATGTAGAAAACAGAACCGTAGGCATTGGAAGAAAGCGTCAAGCTTTCAGTTACAAGTGATGCATACTCATAAATCTGTCCGCCGATAAAGAATGCTCCCATAAGAAATGTGAGTGAAAACCATTCGCGCATTCCCCATTTATTTATTTGAAAAAAGGAACCGGTGCGCTTATTTTGAAAACGCTCTGCAGCAAAGACGCCGAATTGGCATGTCACTGACGATAAAACCAGAACAGTTGTATTGAGAGCAGCAAAAGGAATGTTGAGTAGGTCAGTTGATTTGATCCAGATACTCGGTCCTTGCACCGCACGTGTCGTGAAGTAAATTGCAAAGAGCCCTGCAAAGAACATGAGTTCGCTCGAGAGCCAAACAATTGTTCCTACAGCGACTGCGTTAGGACGAGTGATCTTGTGATGGTCTGGCGCTGTGGTCGATGACATGAGGCGATTATTCCCGAAAAGGCGCGCTGAGTCTCCTCGCAGGCACTAAAAGCGAAGAGGATTTCGGGCTTGTATGGGTGAAACAGGTCACTCGCGATTGTGCCGACTTTTCAACTTTCGAGATTAGACTTGAGCCATGTCATTGAATGCTGGCTCCACGTTGCGAATCCTTCTTTATTCCGACGATTCTTCAGTGCGGGCAGCCATTACTGGTGCCCTTGGAAGTCGTGTTGCAGCTGACCTTCCTGCCCATGAGATTGTTGAATTTGCAACAGGTGCAGCGCTTCGACTTTTCATCGATCGCAAAGGTGCAACTGCAAATAATCACGTCGATCTATTTATCCTAGATGGCGAAGCAGTTCCCGAAGGCGGAATGGGAATCGCACGCCAACTCAAGGATGAACTTTTTGAATGCCCACCGGTATTAGTAATCACTGGCCGAAAAGAAGATGCGTGGCTTGCTGCGTGGTCGATGGCAGAGGCATCAATCATGCATCCAATTGATCCCTTTACTCTTGCGCATACCGCAGCAAATCTTTTGCGTGGCGCAACTCTGACTTCTGCGTAAGTTCTTTTTGAGATGAGCTGGCGTACTCATATTGATCGCCTCAACCGTGGCCTTGATTTAGAAACAGTTGATGTTCAGTGGTGCATGCGCGAAATACTAGAAGATCGTGCGGATATCGAAATAATCAAAGAATTTCTTCTTGCACTCAAAGCTAAGGGCGAAACTTCTGAAGAGGTTGGTGCATTAGTTGCTCAGATGTATCAGCACAGTGCGCCAATTTCAATTACAGAAAGAGCTGTAGACACTGTTGGCACTGGTGGAGATGGCGCACATACGATCAACATTTCAACTACTTCTGCAATTATCGCTGCGGCCGCAGGTGCAAAAGTTCTCAAACATGGCAATCGTGCAGCATCGTCAAAATCTGGTTCTGCTGATCTTCTCGAAGCGCTGGGAATTTTCATAGCACTCGACGGCCATGGAGTTGAGAGAACTTTTGCAGAGCTAGGCATCGGTTTCTGTTTTGCTCCAAAATTTCATCCAGCGATGCGCTTCGCCGCCCCTGCTCGCAAAGAACTTGGCGTGCCAACAGTTTTTAATATTTTGGGACCACTTGCTAATCCTGCGCAACCAAAAGCGGCGGCAATAGGTGTTGCAAATGATCGAATGCATTTAGTAATGGCGCAAGTATTAGGTGACAGAGGCGTCGACGGTTTTGTATTCCGAGGCGATGATGGACTCGACGAAATAACACTAGCCACTACTACGTCGGTGCTGACTCTTGGTAATGGAAGTATTTCAAGTGACTTACTGGACCCATTGGATTTTGGAATTGATCGTGCGCCAGTAAGCGCGCTCGTAGGTGGCGATGGCGCAGAAAACGCGCGAATTACACATGCAATATTTGCGGGGGAGCGAGGTGCACCACGTGATGCAGTTGTACTCAATGCCGGTGCGGCAATCGCGGCTTACTTAGGCAATTTCGAATTATCACTTCATGATCGAATGAAAATTGGCGTAGAGAAAGCAATTGCTGCGATTGATTCTGGAGCTGCATCTGCATTAGTCGTGCGTTGGGCTGAACTGAGTCAGAAACTATCTGCCTAGAATTCTTGAGGCAGTTTTTCCCGTAATCGCTTTTTCTTATCGGCAATGAATGCAAAGAGTTTTTCAAGGGTATCGACTTCAAAAGAGCCAAGTCTTTCAATGAGTGCGTGCAGAACCGCAACCGTGGAATGTGCATCATCGAGTGCGCGATGTGAAGGTTGAATAGGTGTATCAAAGAATTTGGCGAGAGTAGAAAGTCGGCAATCACTGACTTCATCGCGAGTGAGTAAATGTCGCGCTAGCTTGACGGTATCTAAGACTTGATATGGCGGCCATGAATAATCGTGAGTCGATGAAGCGGCTTTGAGAAAACCTAAATCAAAGGGAGCATTATGGGCAACGATGACGGTATCTTTTTCGTGACCCAAAAATTCAAAAAGAGTTGGCAGGGCTTCACCAATCGTTGGAGCGCCAGAAACCATTGCATCAGTGATTCCAGTAAGCGTTGTTATAAATGATGGAATTGATTCTTGCGGATTGATAAAACTTTGAAAGATTCCAATGATTTCACCACCGCGTACTTTGAGCGCGCCAATCTCTGTAATTCCAGCGCCGACCTTGGGTGATGCTCCAGTCGTTTCCAGATCTAGAACCACGAAAGTTGTCTGGCTCAGTGAGCGTTCGACCTCGTCCGGCAGAATTTTCCTAACATTCATATAGACAGATGGTAGGTGATTGAACTGACAATGGTGGTAGGCGTACCTTTATCTCATGAGCACACATGGCGCACCAGCGGGATTACTCGAATATTTTGCTGCACAAGGTAATGGCACAAATGAAAAAATAGGAATCATCCTCGTTCATGGTTTCACGGGATCGCCAGCATCGATGCGACCTTGGGCCGAATTCCTCAATGGCCATGGATACACAGTTCGAGTTCCATTATTGCCTGGCCATGGCACACAACCTGGTGATCTCAATAAAGTGAAATGGCAGGAATGGCCAGCATGTGTTGAAGAAATACTTGATGAATTATCACAAAAGTGTGAATCAATATTTATTTGCGGTTTATCGATGGGCGGGGGAACAACACTTCATGTCGCGCAAAAACATGGATCACGGTTGCGCGGAATTATTCTCGTCAATCCCATGATTCATGTTCCTTTAGTTCCGGTTCCGCTTGCCTGGGTTCTTTCTAGACTCCAAAAAATGCGTAAGTCAGTTGGTGATGACATTAAGCGTCCTGGAATAACCGAATGGGGATATGACGCACTTCCAGCGCTAGGTGTTGTAGAACTTCTGAAGATGCTCAAAATTACACGCGAGAAACTGGGTCAAATCACTTTGCCTGTACAACTTTTTCATAGCGTTGATGACCACACTTTGCCGGTGTCGAATACAGAGATAATTATGAAGGGCATTGCATCAACTAATAAGAATCGAATCGAACTCACCAATAGTTATCACGTGGCAACACTTGATTACGATGCAGATCTTATTTATCAGAATTCGTTGACCTTTATCGAGTCCTTGACTAAATAGCCCAGCGCTTCGCGCGCACTCCATCCTTCGGGATACTGTCCGAGGAGTTCTTTTTCTCCTTTTTGATCTGAACCTAAAGTGATGAGAGGCAATTCTTCATATCCATCAATTCGATGCTGTGGCATTCCAATATTTGCCATGAGGGCATTGCACAGACATTTCTTTTCATGTGTTCCACCAGGTTCACCCTCTTTGAAAAGGAAAGTCTTTTCAGGTTCGCCGGCGCAACGGTAGGCAATGCGGTGATCGGCTTTTTCAACGACAGTTCGCAAGTATCCAAGATCGCACAATCGGCGACGTTCTTCGAAGAGTTCGTGATCTGAAATAGTTTGATTCAGTTCTATATATTTAAATGGGAAAGAAGTCGGTGAACCAAGTGGGTCGGTGATTACATTCAAAGAATCATTTTTAATCTTTTCAAGAATTTCTGTGCGCAGAGAATCAAGAAGTCCCGATTCTTGCGATAGCGCAAAAAGTGATCCAACTTGTGCGCCTTGTGCGCCAGCTTCGATTGCTTCAAGGACTTTTTCAGGAGTTGAATAACCACCTGCAAGCCAAAAGGGCAATCCGATAGCTTTTACTTTTTCGATATCGGCATCATCTTTTTCGCTAAAGAGGGATTGACCATCTTGGCCAATAGGAGTCTTTCCTCGAGGTGGTGCGTTGTGGCCTCCCGCGCTTGTGCCTTCGATAACAAATCCATCTGGACGCGTTGCATCATCTTTATTGAGATACGCGGCGAGAATATGCGAGGAAACAATTGCGAGAAATATCGGTTTCTTCAATTGGTGTGGTTGCGAGCGGGAAATGAGTTTTGGGTCAAAACGTAATCGATATTTTTGAGTTGCGTTTTCAACGGAAATTGGCATATCCGTTTTCTGATTTTCTACTAAGTCACGAATCATCCGTGGAATTTCGCTAGGAATACCAGCGCCCATGAGGATGTAATCAACATCTGCCAACAGCGCGCCATAAATTGATGCAGGGGTCGCCAACTGAATCTTTTCAAGAAAATTGATTCCGATTAGACCATCGTGATTTTCTTTGGCTAACCACACTTCTACGAAATTTGAAACCACTAATAGCTGAGCAGCGAAATCGCTCGGATGCAAACTTAGTTTCGGAACGGGTAGATACGTTGCACTCGGTTCGATTCCACCATCAACATAAAAACGTTTGAGAACTTCATCCGCTATCACTTGGTCAGGAAAATGCGAAAGTGCTCTACGCACGGAGCCATCTAGATCACCATCTTGAAGTCGTCTAGTAATAACTGCATCAATGGAAGTTCCAGAGACAACTCCAAGTTCTCCCGCCATTGCTACTTCGCGCGCTAACTTCCACGACGAAATAGCTATACCCATTCCGCCTTGAATAATGCGCGGATAAACTTCTCTCTCCATGAGAGTAATTCTAGGAACGGTACTTGCGAGTACTTTTTCTATTGCTAGGGGTAGCACTCAAAGAAAATATTATGAATTGAATTTGTGTCATAGAAAAAACATATTCCATAGTCTTTATGTATGACATTCAAAACAATTATCGAACCTTTCAAAATCCATTCAGTTGCACCCATTGCTATGACAACAGAGAAAGAGCGAAATAGATTTATTGAAGAAGCAGGTTTCAATCTCTTTTCACTGCATTCAGATAATGTTTTGATTGATCTTTTGACGGATTCTGGTACTGGCGCAATGAGCCGAAATCAATGGGCAGCAATTCAACACGGAGACGAGTCATACGCTGGTTCTCCATCGTGGTTGTTATTCAAAGATGCAGTGCAGAATCTATTTCCCTACAAACATGTTATTCCTACACACCAAGGAAGAGCTGCTGAGAAAATCCTGTTTACTGCAATTGGGGGAGCAGGTAAATCCATACCGAGTAATACTCATTTTGATACAACGCGAGCTAATATCGAATATAGCGGAGCCGAAGCTGTCGACTTAGTAATTCCTGAAGGTAAAGATCCATCCAGCCTGCATCCTTTCAAAGGAAATATGGATTTGGCCGCACTAGAAAAATTCATTCTTTCTACAGGTGTTGAAAACATTCCTTTAGTGATGATGACAATTACAAACAATTCTGGTGGTGGTCAACCTGTCTCATTAGAAAACCTCAAGGGCGTAAGTGCAATTTGTAAGAAGTATTCACTTCCATTTTTTCTAGATGCTTGTCGTTTTGCAGAAAATGCTTGGTTCATACGCGAACGAGAAGCGGGACAATCCCAACGTGATGTCGTGGAGATCGTTCGTGAAATTGCGGGCTTAGCCGATGGCATGACTATGAGCGCAAAGAAAGATCCACTTGGAAATATCGGTGGCTGGCTCGCTCTCAATGATGATGCACTCGCCGAAATCTGTCGAAACCTATTGATTCTCACTGAAGGATTTCCAACGTATGGCGGATTAGCGGGACGAGATTTAGAAGCACTCGCTGTAGGTCTTACTGAAGTCGTATCGCATGATTATTTGAAATATCGAATTCAGTCCACGGCATATCTCGGGAATGCATTAGTCAAAGGTGGAATGCCATGTGTTCTACCAATTGGTGGACATGCCGTCTACATTGATGCGAAAGCGCTCTTGCCACATATTGATCCATTGAATTACCCCGGTCAATCACTTGCAATTGAACTCTACAAAGTCGGTGGGATTCGTGGCTGCGAAATTGGAACTGTGATGTTTGGTCGTAAACCAGATGGCAGTGAAGTCCCAGCCGCAATGGAATTGGTGCGCTTAGCTATTCCTCGTCGCACGTATACGCAAAGCCATATTGATTATGTTATAGAGGTCTGTTTAGAAGTTGTGAAGAACGCGAAAAATTTGCGTGGCTATCGAATATCGCACGAACCTGCCGCACTGCGCCACTTCACATCGACCTTTTCGCCGCTCTAGTAGAATGCGGGCATGACGCAGAAATCAACACTCAAAACATTTCTTTGGTTCAACGAAACCCTCGAAGAGGCGCTAGATTTTTATAAAGAAACTTTCAGAGATGTTCTCGTGCACTCTTCGGGACGCCCTGAAGAAGATGGAAAGTTAATGACGGCAGATTTCTCAATATTTGGTCACGAATTTATCGGGATGGGTTGGCCAGGCGGCCCCGTATTCAACGATTCAATTTCGTTATCTATCTCATGTGATGGTCAAGACGAAGTAGATCGTTTGTGGGATGCAGTAACTAAAGATGGAAGCGCTGGTCAATGCGGTTGGTGCAAGGATAAATTTGGCGTTTCATGGCAAATAAATCCAATTCAAATGCGTGATCACTTGCAGAATCCCGATCCCGTAAAATCTGCGTATGCATGGAATGCAATGCGAAGTATGACGAAGATAATACTGAGTGAGTTGCACGAATAATTTCTATGAGTGCCAGCCCTGCTAAAAGCGGATTTAGAATTTTTCAATAGTACGAGAATTGCCTCAAAAGGAATGAGGCGTTATCGATGTTTCAAGTCCGTATCCACGGGAGAGGTGGACAAGGAGTTGTTACCGCTGCTGAATTATTAGCGCAGGCCGTATTCGACGAAAAGAAACATGCGCAAGCATTTCCAAGTTTTGGTTCAGAACGCACAGGCGCTCCAGTTGTTGCATTTTGCAGAATTTCAGAGAAACCAATTCGTATTCGTGAACCAATCATGGAGCCAGATTCACTCATTATTCAAGATGCAAGTTTGCTCAAGCAGGTTGATGTCTTCTCAGGTTTGAAAAAAGATGGCTTTGTCATCATAAATTCGAAAATGAACGCTCAAGAACTCGAACTTTCCGAAGAACTGATGGAGCATAATCGCATCATTATTGTTCCAGCAACCGAATTGGCAATGGAACATCTTGGACGCCCGGTCCCTAATGCCGTGTTGCTAGGCGCGTTCGCAGCTTATACAGGCGTTGTTTCGTTGCATTCTGTTACTGATGCAATCAATGAAAAATTCAAGCCAAAGATCGCTGCTGGTAACTGCGCCGCCGCTACCGCAGCTTTTGCTTATGTAGAGAAAATGGTTGCCGCACATGCTTAGACAAGTTGAAGGTTCAAAAGCGATTGCCGATGTTGTGGCTGCATGCAAGCCGCAAGTTATTTGTGCCTACCCAATCTCGCCACAAACACACATTGTTGAAGGTTTGAGTCAATTGGTAAAGAACGGAACGCTAACAGGCTGCGAATTTATCAATGTTGAATCAGAGTTTTCTGCAATGTCGGTAGCAATCGGTTCGAGTGCAACTGGTGCACGTACATACACAGCTACTGCAAGTCAGGGATTGCTTTATATGGTTGAAGCTGTTTATAACGCATCTGGTTTAGGGCTACCTATTGTTATGACTGTTGCTAATCGCGCAATTGGTGCTCCTATCAATATTTGGAATGATCACAGCGATTCCATGTCACAACGAGATTCAGGTTGGATTCAGCTCTACGCAGAAAACAATCAAGAGGCAACTGATTTACATATTCAAGCTTTTAGAATCGCAGAAGAGATGTCACTTCCAGTGATGGTTTGTATGGATGGATTCATTCTCACTCATGCATATGAACAAGTTGATATCCCTGAAGAGCCTGAAGTAAGTAAGTTCTTGAAACCATTTGTTCCACGTCAAGTATTGGATCCAGCTGAGCCTGTTTCAATTGGAGCGATGGTAGGTCCTGAAACTTTCTTGGAAGTAAAGTATTTAGCCCATCAAAGAATGATTGATTCCTTAGAGACCATTCAAGAAGTTGGCGTCGAGTTCGAATCGCAGTTTGGCCGTGATTCAGGTGGACTGCTCAAGTCATACAAGTGTGATGGCGCTGAAACAATTATTATTGCTTTAGGTTCAATTATTGGCACGCTCAAAGATTTAGTTGATGAGATGCAGGTACAAGGTCACAGCATTGGATTAGTTGGACTCACTTCATTTAGACCATTTCCATTCGATCAACTGCGGCAAGCAGTAACTGGTGCCAAACGTGTTGTTGTACTAGAGAAAGCACTTTCTACAGGTGTCGGTGGAATCGTCACGGCTGATGTCCGTACATCACTTCGTGGAACTCAAATCAAGGATTTCACTCTCATCGCAGGTTTGGGTGGGCGCTCGATCACAATGAAATCTCTCAAGGAATATGTACTTCGTGCGATGAATGATTCGGTCGCCGAACTTACTTTCCTTGACCTGGATGTAAATATTGTTGAAAGTGAACTTGCCAAGGAGAGGGCACTGCGATGACAACAACGCCGGTGAAGTTTTATCAAGTAGGTAGTTTTGCTGTAGGTAACCGCTTACTTACCGAAGAAGAAAGATCTGGGCAATCAAATCCAGATCGAGCTAATGCGCTTACATCAGGACATCGTGCATGTCAGGGTTGCGGTGAAGCACTAGGTGCTCGCTACGCACTCGATGCCGCGATGCGTGCGGCCAATGATCAAATCATTGCAGTCAATGCAACAGGATGCCTCGAAGTATTTTCAACTCCATACCCAGAAAGTTCATGGCGCATTGCTTGGTTGCATTCACTCTTTGGAAATGCGCCAGCAGTTGCAACAGGTGTGGCTGCTGCCCTCAAAGCTCAAGGACGCACCGATATCCGCGTCGTTGGCCAAGGGGGAGATGGCGCAACAGTTGATATCGGATTCGGCGCACTCAGTGGAATGTTCGAGCGCAATGATGATGTTCTCTACATCTGTTACGACAATGAGGCATATATGAATACGGGAGTTCAACGCTCTGGTGCAACACCTCCCGCTGCGCGAACTGCAACAACACAAGCAGTTGGAGAAGAGCCAGGAAATACTTTTGGTCAAGGAAAGTTTTTGCCGCGCATCGCAATGGCTCACGAAATTCCTTATGTAGCTACTGCGACAATTGCCGACCTTCGCGATCTAGAAGCAAAAGTTACTCGCGCAATGGAATTTCGCGGCGCCCGTTATTTGCACGTTCTCGTTCCATGCCCACTCGGTTGGGGTTCGGCATCGTGTGACACGATAAAAATTGCGCGCCTTGCAACGCAAAGTGGTCTCTTCCCAGTATTTGAAGCGGTCAATGGAGAAGTTGTTGCATCTACAAAAATTCGCCATAAAGTCGATGTCGAAGAGTATTTGAAATTACAGTCTCGATATGCACATCTCTTCTCACCAACTCGTCGTGAGGATGTAATTTCACACTTGCGTCGAATGGCAGATAAAAATATTGCGCGTTATGAATTGATGGGGGAGTAACCGTGGAAAAACCATATGCAATCACTCTCAATGTTGGTTCTAGTTTGGCTAATCACACTGGTACTTGGCGTGTAGAACATCCTGAATATGTTCACCGCATGCCACCATGTAATAACGCTTGTCCCGCAGGAGAAAATATTCAGAATTGGCTCTACATCGCAGAAGATGGTTCCTACGAAGCTGCATGGCGAGAACTGATAAAAGAAAACCCATTCCCAGCAATCATGGGACGCGTCTGTTATCACCCCTGCCAAGTTGCATGCAATCGCGCAGAGCTCGATGAAGCAGTGGGAATCAACTCAGTGGAACGCTTCTTGGGAGATCATGCAATTGAAAAGGGCTGGAAGATAGATCCTCCTGATCATGAAACTGGATTTAGCGTTCTGGTCATTGGTGCAGGACCTGCTGGTTTATCGGCTGCATATCATTTGCGAAGAATGGGACACACCGTTGTAGTTCGCGATGCAACCCATGCACCGGGCGGAATGATGCGCTACGGAATCCCTCAATACCGCTTACCACGCAACATTCTCGATGCTGAAGTAAATCGAATCAAAGAGATGGGCGTGAAATTCGAATTCGATACACGGGTAGATGATGTTCACGATGCACTCAATGAAGGTTTCAATGCAGTCTTTCTAGCAATTGGTGCTCAACTTTCAAAACGTGCATATATTCCAGCCAGTGAATCTGCGCGCATACTCGATGCAATAAAGGTTTTGCACGATGTTGAAGATGGAAATCAACCGTTGTTAGGTCGCAAAGTTGTTGTCTATGGTGGTGGAAATACTGCAATGGATGTTGCGCGTTCTGCAAAGCGTTTAGGTGCAGAAGAAGCGATCATTGTTTACCGACGAACTCGCGACAAAGCACCGGCAAATGACATGGAAATCGAAGAGGCCCTCGAAGAAGGTATTTTGATGAAGTGGCTATCCACCGTCAAGCATGCCGAAGGTGGATCTCTTCAAATTGAAAAAATGGAACTAGATGAATCTGGATTTCCGCAACCAACAGGTGAAATCGAATACCTAGAAGCCGATTCACTAATTTTGGCACTTGGTCAAGAAGTAGATTTCTCCTTACTTGGTAACAGCGCAGATATCGATACTAAAGATGGTGTGATGCCAGTTGATCACACGATGATGACTACGCATCCGGGTATTTTTGCTGGTGGTGACATGATCCCTGCAGATCGCACAGTGACGACAAGTATTGGTCATGGCAAAAAAGCTGCTCGCAATATTGATGCTTGGCTACGTATGACAACATATGAAAAAGAGAGCGATAAGCCTGTAGTTGCATTTGAAGATCTCAACACTTGGTATTACACCGATGCACCACATGCTGTGCGTGAACGTCTAGAAGCATCGCGTCGTGTGCAAGATTTTTCAGAGGTCGTCAAAGGTCTTGATGAATCAACCGCACTCTACGAAGCACGTCGTTGTATGTCGTGTGGAAATTGCTTTGAATGCGATAACTGCTTTGGGGTTTGCCCAGATAATGCAATCATCAAACTCGGCCCTGGCAAAGGTTTCGAAATCAATATGGATTACTGCAAAGGTTGTGGAATCTGTGTCTCTGAATGTCCAGCCAGTGCAATAACGATGATTTCAGAGGTTTAGGTTCGGCTATTTCTTATGATCTCAACTTTGGCGCGGGCAAGAATTCCGCAAGAAAGTTTCTGGAACTAAACTCCTATGTCCTAAAGGATATAAATAAGTTTAGTTAGGGATTCGCAGCAATGGTGCCGTCATGCAAGTTGGCCCACCATCGCCTTTGACAGCTACGTTATTGCCAGTAAAGAGATGAACTTCAACACCCGCGTTTTTCAATTTACTTTCGATTTCGGGATTGCCTGCGGCTAAAACAACAACGTTGGGGCGAATTGCCAAAATATTGCTACCTTGAGTGAGCATCTCTTTTTCACTGACGGTAAACCAAGTGATTCCGCGAGATTCCAAATATTGCAATAAACGTGCTGGGGCAAGAGGTTCATAAACAACAGCTTTGTCATGAGCAATAGGGGATAGAACGCTCATCAAATGCAGTACCGCTCCTGGGCCTTCATAGTGCGGTAAATCAAATGAAAGAACATCGACGCCAAACGGAGTAAGCATTTCTCTAATTTGTTCGATGCCCACGGTATTGGTTCTATAACTATGTCCTATGAGTAAAGTTTTTTCATCTAGCCAAACTTTATCGCCGCCATCGGCATACGCAGGGGCCGTAAGTTCTCCGAGAATGGGAACGCCGATTGCTTCTAAATCTTTGCGGAAAAATCCGGGTTCAGGGGAGCGAACTGGCTTTGCCATGCGCAAGAGAATTGCTCCGTGCGGAGTCATAATCATCGGATCATGCATGTAGACAGAATCGACAAGACCATCAATTGATGACGCAACATCGACTGTGCAACCTAGTGATTGCAGTAATTGCGTAAAAGATTTGTGTTCCTCAAGCAGTGCCACAGTGTCAGGCATTCTCCAATGACCTTCTTCAACAAATTTTCCGATTGTTGTCGGCGTTCTAACCATCACTCGTGCAAGGTTGGAAAACATATCTGGTGTACCCCATGTAGTCATGGGGAGAGTATGTCGTATTACATTGCCGATATCCCACACTGTTATATGGTTGCGCCATGGATCTAGTTACAGACCGACTTTTTCGTCACTTAGCATGGGCGAATTCATATGTTTTCGAAAAAATGTCCCACTGCACCCCGGAGCAACTCACGCTCTGTGCACCCAATGACAATTGGAGTGCTGCCGAAATTCTGGAGCATCTCACTGCCTCACGATATGCCCACGAACTAGATGGCTTGGGTGAAGTAGAAACAGCGCCACCTACGACATCGCAAGAAGTGATTGCGTTGGGCAAATTATCTGCAACTTTTGATGCCCGACTTCGCGAGTCTGCAAAGGAACCTGTTGGCTTCATCGAATTTTCTAACGGTGAACGTTTGATTCGACGTTCTCGCGAAACTTTTCTGACGCAATCTATTCATCACGCTACAGAACACCGCGCGCAAATAGCTGGGATTTTTGCTAGCCATGGTTTGAAAATCATTGATTTGGATGCAATAGATCTGTGGGAGTTTGCAAATCACGAGGGTCTCGGCGACTAGTAGCTAGTAAATATGGACTATCTCTAGCGCGAAGTCGAGAGAGCCAGTCCGATTGCAAGTGCGGCAATACCTATAGCCGAGATTGCAGTGAGAGCGCGATGTACTGGAGCTCTCTGTATGAAAGTTGCTGATTTATCTACAGTCCAAACAAGTATCAAGTACCAACTCATCGAAACTAAAGGCCAAAGTGCGCCAAAGATGAAGATACCCAGTCGCAACGAAAAGTTGTCGGGGACAAATTGAGGCAGGAACGCGACTGCGAAAACGGCAGCTTTTACGTTCGTGAGATTTGTTATGAGACCAAGTACATGGCAGCTTTGGATCCACCAAGAATCGATTGACGAAGAACCATTGCAACACCCTGACCGGGCACCATCGCCAACAAAAATGTCGTCAGGAAGAATGCTGGAATATTGGCGACTAGTGCTGACATTTTCCGAGTGTAACCACTGGCGAAATTCTCTCCAATATTTACACATATTCCTTTTCGATAGGGTATTTTTTAGCAACTGAGTCACCCTTGAGATTGATGGAGAGATGATGAAAATCAGAGTGGATCGCGAAGCATGTATTGGTGCAGGTCAATGTGCCTTAGTTGCTGGTTCAATTTTTGATCAAGATGACGAAGGTTTAGTTGTATTACTCGATGAAAATCCAAGTGATGATTTTGTAGCATTCGCGCGCAAAGCGGCGACACTATGCCCAGCAAAGGCGATTGCACTGGACGAATAGCGATGTCTGCACCTGAAGAATCTGGTGTTGTAATAGTCGGTGCTTCAATTGCGGGAATTACTTGTGCGCAAGCGTTACGTTCTGAAGGGTATGACAAGAGAATAACTCTTGTTGGTGCAGAGAAACATCTGCCATATAACAGACCTCCACTTTCCAAGCAGGTGCTTGCAGGTAAGTGGAATGAAAATCAAACATTTATCGATTCGCAGGAAAAGTTTGATGAATTAGGTTTTCAGTTCTACCTAGAGGAGAGCGCACTTTCAGTGGATGTCGCAGCACAAGAAGTACGGACAGATTCAAGAAAATTGCGCTTCGATGAACTCATTATTGCAACGGGGGCATCTGCTCGCAGTTTGCCTAATACTGCAAATTTCAAACGTGTACACGTACTGCGCAATATTGATGATGCCTTATCTTTGCGCCAGTCATTAGATAAAGCAAAAAGTGCTGTTGTCATTGGTGCTGGCGTTCTAGGTTCAGAGGTTGTCTCGAACTTGAGAGAACGCGGAATTGAAACTGTTCTTATAGATCGGATGCCAGAGCCTCAACTGCCTCTTACAGGTGGACACTTCTCATCGCGCATCAATGCTCTATTAGAAGAAAATCATGTGAAAACTAAATTTGGCGTTGATGTAGTAGCGGTAAGTGAAGATGAGTCGAAGATAACGTTCACTTTGTCAGATGGTTCAACTATTGACGGCGATATTGCGGTCGTAGCTATTGGTTGCTATCCCAATACAGATTGGCTTAGAGACTCTGGAATTGATGTATCCAATGGGATTTTGTGCGATTCCAAAGGTTTAGCAACGCCACATATATTTGCAATTGGCGATGTTGCACGTTGGACAGATGTCGCCTCAGGCAAAGCCATGCGTCTGGAAAATCAAACTTCAGCAATCGAGCAGGGATTGGCAGTGGCCAAATTCATTGCAACTGGAGATATTACTCCAGCGTCACACCCATTCTTTTGGTCTGAAATATTTGGAAATAAGATTCTGATGTTAGGCAATTTGGATTCGCAACTACCCCTAACAATTGTGCAAGGAAGTACTAGCGAGAACCGATTCGTCGCCGCTACGATTCGCGATGGAGTAACAACTGGAATCGTAGGATGGAATATGCCGAGAGAGTTTCGCCAAACTAGATCAATGATGGAGAAATAGTTCAATGGATGAAATCAAGAACGAGGCAAAGTGTCCGATGCACGAAGTGCGTCGTATACCCAACGATGGAACACCGCTATGTCCATCCCCAACATTTGCAATTTGGCGCGAAGAAGGCGCAGCAACACCTTTGGACTATTCAGATGGACATGAAGGTCTTATTATCAATCGCTACGAACTCGCAAAATTAGTTCTAGAAGATAAGCGTTTTAGTCAATCTCCTGCGCGCATGCCAGCACATCATGGCGAAGAACTCAGCGCCCAATATGGATTGAGCTCGGGAAGCGAACTCGACCTGGGAAACGTTTTAGGTCTCGATGGTGAACAGCATGCTCGTATACGCCGCACAATTTTGAATCGTTTTTCTGTTAGGTCAGCCCGTGGTTATGAAAGTGATATCAAAGCGATAGTTGCTAAGCAATTAGAACATTTACGATCTCAACCCACTCCAGTCGATCTCACAAAACATTATGCGCAACCTATTTCTGCCGCTGGTCATATCCGCGTCTTAGGAATACCGGAACAATTTCGCGATGAGTACTCAAAACTTTTTGTGGGCGATTCGACGACAGATAAGAAAATAGAATTCATTAGGCGTGTACTAGATGTCAAGAAAAATTTGCTCGCAGAAGATGTTCTAAGCGACTTGCTTCGAACAGATTTGATTGTTCCCGAGATCGAGGGATTATCGCTCTCGTTATTTGTTTCAGGACGTGACTCTGTTGCTTACATGATTGCTACATGCATGACAGCTTTGCTCAATAACCCAGATCAACTCAAAGCGCTTCGCGATGATCCAACGCTGATCATGGGTGGAATGGAAGAGTTCATGCGCGTTGGCGCAATGTTTCTCACTCTATTCCCGCGTACAGCCACCGAAGATCTTGAATTAGCGGGCGTGCATATCAATGCTGGACAGTCTGTTTCGGTTTCACCAGTTGCGGCAAATCATGATCCCGCACAGTTTCCCGACCCTGATCGTTTTGATTTATCACGTGATGCATTTGGTCATGTCGGTTTTGGTCATGGAATTCACGGTTGCGTGGGGCAACAAGTTGCGCGCGTTGAAATTCGTGAAGCTGTTATGCAATTGATCAATGGAATTCCTGACATTTATTTAGTGCATGCTGAACAAAATGAACCTGGTCCCTTTGCGCATCCCGTTGCAACATACGAAGCTGGCGAGGTTATTGTCGGATGGAATTGAAAGCATTAGCAAAGCCAATTCAGTGGGAGACGCTCTTCGATGGCGATTCCAAAGATGGCTGGATGCATTCTGGTATTGGAGTGCTACGCGATGGGCGAGTTGTCTTTGAAGCGCCAGGGGGAGCAGCGCTACTTTTCGTAGATCCACGTAGCCACGCGGTTGAAAGAATTACTGTCGACGTTGCCGTTTCTCATGGAATTGCAGTTGCTCACGATGACTCAATTTGGATTTGCGATCCAGGTGCACAAGCGCCGGGCCAAGTTGTTCAGATTGACCTTGATGGAAAAATTCTTCGTCGGATCGAACAACCACTGCGAAACAAGGATGAAGCGGGAAAGTGGAGACCGACATCTGTTGCACTCGCCGCTAACGGCGATATTTGGATTGGCGATGGTTATGGTTTGAGTTTGGTACATGTCATACGTAGTAATGGCACTATCGAATCCTTTGATGGCATTTCCAGCGGAACTACTTTTGCTTGCGCGCACGGAGTTGCAATTGATTCTCGAGATTCAAATGGCTCAATTGTTGTTGCAGACCGAAGCAATAAGAGAATCGTTTTCCTAACTCACACGGGCGAATATATTCGCAGTATTGTTTCACCAATTTTGACAAGCCCTTCATCGATTGCAGTACGTGGAAATTCGCTTTTCGTTACCGATTTGTATGGAGCGATTTTGGAAGTTGATGAAAAGGATGTTGTAAGTGCATTGATTCCTACATCTAATGTCAACGGCCGTGAAGGTTGGCCAAATCGCATTGTAGGAGCAGATTCAGTGGCTCCCAATGTGAGCCAGGGGGAGCTCAATAGCCCTCACGGGATAACAGTTTCTCCTGATGGTGATATCTATTTTACAGAATGGTATTTAGGGGGACGCGCAGTCAAGATTTCATAACTGCGCAAAAGCTAAATAGCCGGCTATGGAAAACATTACGCAAGCGATTATGGAATCCAAGATCTTCCAAAATATGGGTTTAGACATGAAGCGCGCCGCCGCCTTTGCGCCATATCCAATTGATGTAAACCAGATAAGACTTGCGAGCATGGCACCGAAACTGAAAAACCAACGATCTGACTTGAATTGATTAGAAATACTTCCAAGCAAGATTACAGTGTCGAGATACACGTGTGGATTCAGGAAAGTAAAACCAAGAATCGTCGTAGCGACTTTCTTGGCATTAGGAGATTGACCAGTTGAAGTCGGCATTGATTCATTGCGAAAGATTGCGCGCGCACTCTTGATGCCAAACCAAATCAAGTAGATAACACCAAACCAGCGAATAATTTCGAGCAGTGTTGGGTGAGATTGAAGAATTCGACCAAGCCCGGCTGCTCCCAGCGCAATAAGAAGTGCATCGGCTGCGCTACAGATTGCAACAGTGAGAAAGACATGCTCTTTTGTCAGTCCTTGCTTTATGACAAATGCATTTTGTGCACCGATAGCAATGATCAGCGATAAGCCCGCTAGTAATCCTGGGATGAAAGCAATCACTTGCGCACGATACCCGAAGGAGTCGATTATTATCACGCGATGAGCGCAGACTTCTTCGCAATGCCAGAAAATGAGCAGATTGCCCGACTGAGCGAATTTGCTCATCTTGTATTAGGTAAGTACAAGTTACAAGTAGAGGCCATTGAATCCATCAACTATGAATACAACGCAACCTTCAAAGTAACTGATGTAAATGCGCAAAACTTTGCGCTACGAATCAATATCAACTCACCTCGAAGCGCGCAGAATATTCGGGCTGAAGTTGCCTGGGTTAGAAACCTGATCACTATAGAAGGAATACATACCGCGCTACCTATCGCCAATTTAGTTGGAGAGTACATAACTAGCCTCTTGCATCCGCAAAGCGGTAGAGAACTTCATTGCATCCTCTATTCATGGTTAGAGGGCGAAGAAGTAGGAGATGAACCAACTACAGAACAGTTGTTTGTTCTCGGGCAAACAATGGCAAAGTTGCATATCTCATCGAAAGATTTTGTCTTACCTACAGATTCGCAATTGCCATCTTTTCAAGATCCATTTTGGGAGACAGAAGACTTATTACTCAGTGATACAAGCAAACTAACATTAGTTGATAAAGAATTGATTGCGGCTGCATTTGCAAGAATTATCACTCAAACGAATGCTTTGTACGTCGCTAGTACGCCTCAAGTAATTCATGCAGATTTACATGGCTGGAACATGATGTGGCACCAAGGTCAACTCTCAATTTTTGATTTTGATGATTGCGGGATCGGTTTACCCATCCAAGATATTGCTACGGCTTTGTACTATCTCGATACACCAGAACAAGATGAAGCATTGCTAAGTGGCTATAAATCCGTCATTGCATTACCTGCGCACACGCAAGGCGACTTAGACATGTTGCTGCTCCATCGCAGATTAATGTTGCTCAACTATCTCTACGAAACAAGCAATCAAGAGCATCAAGCGATGATTCCAACATATTTAGAAGAGACACTTCGCCGAGTGAAGACTTTTCTACAAGCGAGTTAGCGCCGCATCTACCTTTTGCATAAATAAAGGTCTATGGTGGTGAGAACTCAACGTGGAGGTTTCAATGTCTCAAGAATGGTCTTTTTCAACTAACCAAATACATGCAGGTCAAGATCCAGATTCAGCAACTGGCGCCATTTCACTTCCTATTTATCAGACCACTGCATATCAATTCAGAGACACAGACCATGCCGCGGGTTTATTCGCACTCACTGAGTTTGGCCATTCCTATACAAGAATTTCTAATCCAACTCAAGAAGCTGTCGAAAATAGATTAACGACCCTAGAAGGTGGAGTTGGCTCATTACTTTTCTCCTCAGGAATGGCCGCCACTGCTATGGCGCTCATGAATGTTGCAGAGCAAGGTGACCATATAGTTGCAAGCCGCAATGTTTATGGCGGAATTTATAACCTCCTCAACTTCACATTACCTAAGTGGGGAGTTGAAACAACTTTCGTTGAGGACTCAAACAATCTAGATGCATGGAAAGCGGCAATCAGACCTAATACAAAGGCTTTTTTTGGCGAGGGAATCTCTAATCCCTTGGGAGTTGTACTCGATATTGAGGGGATTGCAGATATCGCCCACGATGCAGGAGTTCCTTGGATATTAGATAACACAATTGCCACACCATATGTAACTAAGCCGATCGATTATGGAGTCGACGTTGTTACTCATGCGGCAACGAAATACTTGTCAGGACATGGCAGCGCAATGGTGGGTGCAATTATTGATTCCGGAAACTTTGATTATGCAAAAGAGCCAAATAAATTTCCAGGTTTCAATCAGCCAGATCCAAGTTACAACGAACTCGTATACGCACGTGATTTTGGAGTTGGTTCGCAATTTGGCAACTTAGCTTTCATCATCAAATGTCGCGTTCAGTTGCTACGTGATTTTGGTTCATCAGTGACCCCGTTCAATGCTTGGATTTTGGCGCAAGGATTAGAAACATTGAGTATGCGCATGCGTAGTCACCTTGAAAATTCCCAAAAAATTGCAGAATGGTTATCGGGTCATCCACAAGTTTCATCGGTTGCGTATGGAGGTTTGCCCTCATCAAAGTGGCATGCGAATCAATTGAAATATGCACCTAAAGGTGGCGGAGCGGTGATGTCTTTTGATATCAAAGGTGGATTAGAAGCAGGCAAGAAATTTGTTGAAGGGCTAAAGATGTTTAGCCATGTAGCAAATATTGGCGATGTACGTTCTCTAGTAATTCATCCCGCTTCAACAACACATTCGCAGTTAGGCGCACAGGGTTTGTTGAAAGCAGGAATTACGCCAGGAATGATTCGATTGAGTATAGGTATCGAAGATTTTGAAGATATCAAAAGCGACCTCGAATTAGGTTTCAAGGCGGTAACTGGCTAAATAAATAGATTTGAATTATTTCTAAGTGGACCGTACTGGGATCGAACCAGTGACCCCCACAATGTCAATGTGGTGCTCTACCGCTGAGCCAACGATCCTTGCTGTGGGAAATCATACCCCACGTTATTTCTATTTATTTAGCGTCCGAAATCGTCCTCGATACGCTCAATATCATCTTCTCCGAAGTATGTTCCGGTTTGCACTTCAATAAAGACAACATCGTCGCTGCCGATATTTCCAATGCGATGCAGATCGCCAATACCAATTGTTACTGAATCGCCTGCACCGTGTTGTGAAACTTTTCCATTCAAAGTTATTTCCGCATTTCCAGAAACAATGAACCAATGTTCCGCGCGCTTTTGATGGCGTTGATATGAAAGTCGTTTACCCGGATAAACCCAGATGCATTTTGTTTTGTGGTGTGCACCTTCTTGCAGAACTTCATAACGACCCCAAGGTCGCTCTGATTTCTCTAGCTCCATTGCACCCTCACAATTTCTTGTGTCGTTTTCTTACGAGAGGTCGGGACGGGATTTGAACCCGTGTAGCAGGATTTGCAGTCCTGAGCCTCGCCTCTCGGCCACCCGACCATAGAAAGAGCGCCACTGTCTCGACATGAAATTCATATCGGGTACAGCGGCGCTTATTCAGAGCGGACGACCGGGTTCGAACCGGCGACCTGAACCTTGGCAAGGTTCCGCGCTACCAACTGCGCTACGTCCGCGAGGAAGTGAAATCTATCGCAGGATGGCCATAAGCGCCAAAGTGCGCTCATTCGATAGGTTAGGCACATGGCATTGATATCAGTCACCGTCGATGGTGCACCCCTCTCGATAGATTCTGAGCAACGCCCGACCCATCTCTTCGCCGAAAATAAAGAGATTGTCGTCTGCACAATCAATGGCGAGCTCAAAGATCTTTGGACCGACCTCACAGAAGGCGATGTCGTAGTTGGTATTTCGATTTCATCGCCTCAAGGTTTGTCAGTTTTGCGCCACTCAACTGCGCACGTGATGGCACAAGCTGTACAGAATGTTTTTGCTGATACAAAACTTGGAATCGGTCCACCAATTACCGATGGTTTTTACTATGACTTCGATCCGCAGAAACCTTTCAATCCTGATGATTTGGAAAAGATTGAAAGCGCAATGCGCAAGATTGTTAAAGAAGGTCAGCGTTTCAAACGTCGTGTTACAAATGAAAAGGATGCGTTAGAAGAGCTCAAAGCCGAGCCTTACAAGTGCGAACTCATCGCATTGAAATCTGGCGCTGGCGATGAAGCAAGTGTTGAAGTTGGTGGAAGCGAACTCACTATTTACGACAACTTAGGTCGTGACGGGCAACCTGTGTGGAGCGATTTATGTCGTGGTCCGCACTTGCCTTCAACAAAACATATTCCTGCATTCAAACTTATGCGAAGTGCTGGCGCGTATTGGCGTGGTTCTGAAAAGAATCCAATGTTGCAACGTATTTATGGAACTGCATGGCCATCACAAGATGAACTCAATGCATACCTTGAGCTATTAGCTGAAGCCGAAAAGCGTGATCATCGCCGTTTAGGAACAGAGTTGGATCTCTTTTCATTTCCTGAAGAGATCGGTTCGGGTCTTGCGGTATTTCACCCTAAGGGTGGAATCGTTCGTCGTGCGATGGAAGATTATTCGCGCAAGCGCCACGAAGATGAAGGTTATGAATTTGTTTACTCACCTCACATAACTAAAGCAGCTCTATTCGAAACTTCAGGGCACTTGGATTGGTACTCCGAAGGGATGTACCCACCAATGATTTTGGATGAAGAGCATCATGCCGACGGTACTATCAAGCGCGCTGGTCAGCAGTACTACATGAAGCCAATGAATTGCCCTTTCCATAATTTGATTTACAGATCTCGCCAACGTTCATATCGCGAACTACCGCTTCGACTCTTTGAATTCGGAACAGTTTACCGTTACGAAAAATCTGGTGTTTTGCACGGAATAACTCGCGCGCGTGGCTTTACTCAAGACGATGCGCACATTTATTGCACAAAAGAGCAGATGCCTGACGAGTTAGATTCTTTGCTTACATTCGTTTTGAATTTGCTACGCGATTACGGACTCAATGATTTCTATCTAGAACTCTCTACTCGCAATCCTGAAAAATCAGTGGGCGAGGATGGCGAATGGAGCGAAGCAACTGAAGCGCTTCGTCGTGCAGCGACTAAACAAAACTTGGAACTAGTTCTCGATGAAGGTGGCGCAGCGTTCTACGGACCAAAGATTTCCGTACAAGCAAAAGATGCAATCGGTCGCACCTGGCAGATGTCTACAATCCAAGTTGATTTCCAATTGCCGCAACGTTTTGAACTCGAATATGTTGCTAATGATTCTTCACGTCAGCGCCCAGTGATGATTCACCGTGCACTCTTTGGCTCAATTGAAAGATTCTTTGGCGTTCTCACAGAGCACTACTCAGGAGCATTCCCACCATGGCTAGCACCGGTACAAGCAATTGGAATTCCAGTTGCTGAATCATTCACTGATTATTTGGATGGCGTGATGAAGCAGATGCGCGCAGCAGGAATTCGCGTAGACCTTGATACATCTGATGATCGCATGCAGAAGAAAGTGCGCAATGCGCAGATGCAGAAGATTCCTTTTATGGTCATTGCCGGTGAGGAAGATCAAAAGGCTGGCGCAGTCTCATTCCGTTATCGCAATGGCGAGCAGAAGAATGGAATACCTGTTGCTCAAGCCATTCTTGAAATTCAAAAAGCGGTGCAAGAGCGAATCCAGGTTTGAAAATGAGTAATGATGGCGTTGGAATGCCTGATGGATGGCAACGGCTATGGGCACCTCATCGTTTAGATTATTTGCGCGGAGAAAACAGACCACTCGATGGCAATGATGTTGAATGTCCATTCTGCAGAATTCCAAAACTTAGCGATGAAGAAGGTTTGATAGTTGCGCGTGGTTCACACGTCTACGCGGTTATGAATCTCTATCCCTATAACCCAGGACATCTTCTAATCTGTGCTTTTCGCCATGTTGCAGATTTAACCGATCTCACTGAGATAGAACGCAATGAGATGAGCGCTTTTACTGCGCATGCCATGACAACAATTCGAAAAGTATCAGGTGCGCATGGTTTCAACCTTGGAATGAATCAAGGCGCAATTTCTGGTGCAGGAGTTGCCGACCATATTCACCAACATGTAGTTCCGCGCTGGGGTGGCGATGCAAATTTCATGCCAATTATCGGAAAGACAAAAGTAATGCCACAACTTTTATCACAAACCAGGGATGATCTAGCTGCTGCTTGGTAGAGCCTGTTCGATATCTTGAATATATTTCGCGATGATATTTACGCCAAGTTCTCTTTCAATCCATAAAGGAATTGCAGGGAAGAGCAAGCCAGCTACGAATGCATCGGGGCCAGCTGCCTCGATTTGTTCCAGATACTCGCTCCTGAATTCACTTACTAAAGTTTGATGTTCTTCGGTACTCATACTTACTGTGTGCTCTTTATGTGTGTAGTCGGTGATTTCGTGTGTTTCTAAACTGATGAGCGCACACGGTAAACCAGCATCGTCATGTAATACTAAATATGGGGTAACAATTTGATCAAAGACTCGAGTTGCAAGCATGACTGCATCATCAAAATCTGCGATCTGATTCTCTAGATGTGTCACAACAACCATGCGAGGAATTTGATAATCATCCAATTCTTGCCATAGCGAAATGGTTTCGGGGGATATGCCTGCCGAAGGATCGATGACAAAGATTGCTAATTCTGATTCGGGATTGGCAACGGCACTCACGCTGGCGCCAAAGAAATGCGCGACCGCATGCGGGTCGCCGCTTTCGTGACCATAGATATGGATTCTCACGCGAGAACTAGGAGTTGGCACGCGCTCAGCCTACGATGGGTCTCGATGATTAGCGCAATTCTCAAACCCGCAGTGACGAAGGTGATTACGCCTATCGCATCCACTGCCTTGCGTATCGGGATTACACCCAATGGAGTTACATGGGCAGGCGCTATCGGCGTTGTCGCATCATCCTTTTATTTCTATCCCCGTGGCAATTTTTTCTGGGGCACAATCATTATCTGCATATTTGCACTCAGTGATCTTTTCGATGGCACGATGGCACGCATCTCTCAAGTCGGAAGTAGCAAGTGGGGTGGATTCCTAGATTCCACCATTGATCGCATTACGGATTCCTCGGTTCTCATCGGAGTCACACTTTTTCTTTTAGATAGAAATGATCCACTTGTTCCCATCATCCTCGCCACATTAGTGACGGGAATGTTGGTGCCATATATACGAGCTCGCGCCGAATCCATGGGCATTGATTGTTCAGGTGGAATAGCCGAACGCACTGAGAGATTAATCCTCGCACTGACCGCCATTGGTTTTGATGGTTTAGGAATTCCATATGTATTAGCTGGTGGAATGTGGATATTAGCAATACTTGGTTTTGTGACAGTGATGCAGAGAATTTTGATTGTATGGCGCGCCAGCCAATGATGAGCCAGAGAATAACCGCGTGGTTCTATTTTGCTGCATGGCGAATTTTGCGGTGGTTGCCAGAAAATTTTGTGTATAGCAATGCTTACCGTTTGGCAGATTATGCAACTAAGAAGAATGGCAAGAGTGTCCAGAGGTTACGTTCGAATTTAGCACGCACACAAAATGGCATTACAGAATTGGATTTGGAATTACTGCTCTACAAAGCAATGCGTTCAAGTGCCAGATATTGGTGTGACACTTTTCGCTTACCTGATTGGTCTATTGAGCGAATTCAAAAGAGTGTTACAACCACTGATGAACACATTTTGCTCGATGCTATTGCGGCAAATACCGGTGCAGTAGTCACGCTTCCACATGCGGGTAATTACGATCATGCAGCAGCATATTTTTGTAGCAAAGGGGCTCGTATAGTCACAGTTGCTGAAAGACTGAAACCAGAAGCGCTCTTCAAGAAATTTATGGCTTATCGAGAAGCTTTTGGAATGGAATCACTCCCAATAGATGGACGTGTGATTCCAACACTGCTGCAAAGAGTTCGGCAAGGGGGTGTAGTTGCACTTGCGGCAGATCGCGATCTTTCGCGCTCTGGTATCAACGTTACTTTCTTTGGCGCACCTGCACGCATGCCCGCAGGACCTGCACTGCTAGCTATTCGCTCTGGTGTTCCACTTATTTATGCTTGTATTTCTTATACCGACAATGGAATTCATATTGATTTTGAACTTGTTCCTATTTCTTCCGTAGGCAGTGAAAGCGAACGCGTTGCCGCAACAGTTCAGATGAGCGCTAATCTTTTTGCACAAGGAATTGCACGCTTTCCGCAGGATTGGCACATGATGCAACGAATTTGGATTGATGGCGATTTTGAGGAGCGCGAATAATGCTTACTCAGAAACTAAAAATTGGAATAGTTTGTCCATACAGTTGGGATACACCCGGGGGAGTGCAAGCACATATCCGAGATCTAGCCGAATTCTTGATTGCATCGGGGCATTCCGTCTCGGTTTTGGCTCCCGCAATAGATGAGGATGCACTTCCCGATTATGTAGTCAATGCAGGAAAACCAATCGCAATCCCTTATAACGGCGCAGTTGCTCGCGTTCTTTTTGGTCCAATCGCTTTTGCCCGCGTGCGTCAATGGATTACACAAGGCGAATTCGATTTACTGCATCTTCATGAACCTGCAATTCCTTCACTATCCCTTCTTGCATGTTGGGCTGCAGAGGGTCCACTCGTAGGAACTTTCCACGCAGCAGCGAAGCGACAAAAAATTATTTTTGCTATCGGACCAATTCTGGAACCTGCAATCGAGAAACTCAATGCACGCATTGCGGTCAGCGAAGCTGCTCGCGCAACGTTGACAGAACATTTGGAAACTGATGCAGTAGTTATTCCCAATGGAATTTACGCGAAGAAATATGCAAACGGAACGCAACAAGCAAAGTGGCAAGGCAACACGATTGGATTTATTGGCAGATTTGAAGAGCCACGCAAAGGTCTTGCAGTTCTATTGGAAGCCCTCCCAATCATTGCGCGCTTTGCACCCGATGTGCGTGTATTTGTTGCAGGTCCGGGAG
>CAIOIJ010000048.1 GCA_903858325.1 uncultured Actinomycetes bacterium | reverse complement strand
GCAAAGAAACGCCATCCAAAAAATTGTCCACCTTCTGCAGCCAACTTACTTAACTTGCGACCGCGCATGATGACAGAGATAACACCAGGGCCTTCGACAACAACTTTTTCAACTTTAAGATTATGGCGAAAAGATCGAGCGAGCGGAATACCAAGTCGCCACACAACAATGCTAAATGCCATAAAAATATAGAGCGCCGTCCAGTATGCGCGATTGAGTGGATGCCCGATAAACATGGGACCGTTGAGAACTTGGTGCATAAAGGAAAGCCCAATTGCTAAATAGGTGTAGATGTGAATGAGCCACCATGTTTCATAACTCATTTTGGCGCGCGCTTTTTTATATGAACTGATGCCGGCGGCCATCATGAAAATAAAACCAGCAAGGGCTGCCCACATCCAGAGGTACTGGTGGAGCAAACGCCACAACTCAACGATGAGTGAGATGTGATCTTGACCTGCGTATCCAAAAACAACGAAGAGCACATGAAAGCCAACGAGGAAAAGTGAGTACGGCCCCAACTTGCGATGCCATGTCACCAAGCGATCGTGTCCAACACCTCGTTCAACCCATGGAATACGAGCAACTAATAAAATTCCAAGGAGTGCGAAATATGTTCCAACAAGTGCGCACAATCGCGAGAGTGAATTAATTGTTGAATAGAAAGAACTGATATCGGATTTAGACATTGTGGTCAGATGCAATGCAATCGTGAGCCCAAGACCTAGGCCAGTAATGAGGGCTGCCCAGTCAACGCCAGCAGTGCGCGTCTGTCGGGTTGTTTGGGACATGGGAGTAGCAGACCCTACTTTCCTGAGAGTTAAGTGAGCCTAGCCTGAGGTCAGGCGCACAATTTCGGGCTCATGACCTAATAAGGTTTGGGTATGCGCGTATTTATCACCGGTGGCGCCGGATTTATCGGCTCGCACCTTTGCGACGCCCTGGTGGGGCGCGGCGATAGCGTGACCATCTTGGACAACCTCAGCACTGGTTCGCGCACCAACATTGCCCACCTCGAGGCGAAGATCGAAACCATTATTGGCGATATTCGCGATGTCGCAGTGATTGAGAAAGCTGTTGCTGGCGCTGATGTTGTTTTACATATGGCCGCAGCGCTTGGTGTTTCAACAATTTTGGAATCACCGATTGAATCTATTTCAACAAACTTCACCGGTAGTGAAGTTGTCTTGATGGCAGCTTCAAAATTTAACAAGCGCATCATTATTGCAAGTACATCAGAAATATACGGCAAGAATCCTAAACAACCACTAAGCGAAACAGATGATCGCATCATCGGTACACCGCAAAAGTTGCGCTGGACATACTCAGATGCCAAAGCCCTAGAAGAAGCGCTCGCTCACGCACTCTTTCTTGAAAAGAAATTACCTGTCACCACCATTCGTTTATTTAATACAGTGGGCCCGCGCCAAACTGGACGCTACGGAATGGTTGTTCCACGTTTTGTTTCGGCAGCACTTGAAGGAAAGCCCATTGAGATTTTTGGAGATGGAACACAATCTCGTGTTTTCTGTCATGTAGCCGACGCTGTCAACGCAATCTTGGCGCTTGTCGCGGACGACAAAACCATAGGTGAGGTTTATAACATTGGCGGTGTTGGCGAAGTCAGTATCAAAGAACTTGCCGAGCGCGTTATTGCCCGCACGAATTCGAAATCTACAATTACTTACACACCGTACGAAAGCGCCTACCCAGCTGGGTATGAAGAT
>CAIOIJ010000047.1 GCA_903858325.1 uncultured Actinomycetes bacterium | reverse complement strand
TCCCGCCACCTCTATAGATAGCGGGACTTCTCATTCAGGAAGGTACTGCTTTTACTTCACGACCTTAATCGCAAAGTAAATAGTTGGGATTTGGTATCCAAGAGCTAACCCCGGTAGATCTCGTTCCGAAGTGAGAATTGGAACCATTCCATATGGTGTATTCGCAAAAGATGGCTGTTGCGTATACAGAAGGGGGCGCATAGAAATGATGTGCGTACCTACTCCGCCGAGTGCCTTTAGATGCACAACAAGATAACCATTCGAATTAAATCCGCAGCCATATCCAACATAACTATTGTCATATGCAACTGCCAATGTGTTATCCATTTGGGTCCATCCGACGCCCTTAAGCGAGAGAGTAAATTCTTCTCCTTCTTTAAAGGTATATGTAGGAGTTCCTTGGCCACCTCGAGCAAAAGCCTCTGTTGAGCCAGATAAATCTGCTTTGGCCACCCCCATTGTGATCACCTTGCCACTTGCATCTGTAAGCGGCTGGATGCTTTCGCGAACATAGAAGACCTGTTGCGCTTCTACTACATCTCCCGATTTAACTTGAACGACATGGAATCCGCCCAGGTGATCCGGAACAGTTACCTCTTTATTCACTGTTCCATCAGTTACTTCCACCGTTCCAAGTGGAATTGGGTTATAAACCCAGCAAGTTCCGGTCGTGCAATTTACTCGATTGCCTACGACAGTTGACCACACCAAGGTATGAGTACCTTTAGTAGGAATCCCAGAGACTTGTACAGTGAATTTGCTTCCAACAATTCCGTGATCAGGTGCGAGAGTCATATTTGCTTTTGTTGCCGGATCCAGACCTGCAGTTGAAAGAGTAGTTCTCTGATCGACTGTAGGAGTCATTGCTGGCGGATAAATGACACGCGGTTTAAAGATTCCAGAATCTTTAGTAACCGTAAATGTACCCATTTCACTGTTTGCGAATGGAACCGGGGATTGCATTGCATTGAGATAAGAGAAACTAATTGCTTCATTTGTCTGGATGAAATGCTTTCCTACTGGCCCTGTTGCCAGAATTGTTGTTCTGGCTGTTCCTCGAGTCCAGCGAGCTTGCATAGACCCTGTGTATTTTCCGTCGTAATAAACTGCCGATCCGGCTGCATATAGTGATGGTCCAAGACCCGTATATTCAATGGTTATCGGAGTTCCTATTGGCCCGCTCGATGGCGAAATTTTCAAGGTACGAGCAACTTGAATTCCACCATGCGCCAACGCGACATCGTTATTGACTGCATAAATATCATGCACTCCACCGAAGTCTGAAGGAACTCGAGTCTTATAGGCAAACCCACCGAGAGCGTCGGTAGTGATTGTTGCTATGACTACATTGAACTTTGAATACGAGGTACCCATGTAATTTACTGTTGCTGGCTGAATATCTGCTACCCAAGTCGCATCACTTGTGGACCACGTCAATGTAACCGGAGTATTTGGTGTTAACCCTTTACCAGTGATTGTGATGGGGTCATTGAGTACAACTTGAGTTGGTGTGACCTCAAGGTTGACCATTGTTGCAGGCGTCGAGAAGTTCTGTGCCTTTAATCCGGTAAACGGAATTGCCGGTACATCAACGATCTCTTTTGGCGCTATTAGTTTTACAGGATTATCTGCCGCATGTGCAGGAGCGATGAGGCCTAGTGCCATCACCGCCACTGCAGAAACTGCCAATCCGCGATATTTTTTCATGATCTCTCCGATCGGTTGATTGTTAAATTACTTTGCGACAGGTGCAGCAAAGAGTGAAAGTTGTGATGTCTGTGTGAAGTTAGAACTCCATGTTCCAGTTGCGCCCTTCAGTGCAGGTGAAACTGAGACTGTGCGGTAATAGGTAACTCGGTCATAGACAGTTCTGCCATTCGCATCTAGAACACGAGTGCCGTCAGCATTCTTCTTCGCTGAAAGTTTTGTTGAAAGTACTTTCATTGTGTCTGAATCTTTTGCGATAAGAGTGACCTTGTAATTGATTACTCCCAGAGTGCTATAAAGCGGCGCAGCTCCAGTTTTTAGAACGCCAGTCCAAAATGCGACTCCACTGTGATTTCCATACGCGAGAGTGATCGGATCCTTGACGCCAGCTACTTCTATATATGCCTTAGCTGTATTTGATGAGTCCATGACGGCTCCACCTTGATCTGCGTTATTTGCATAAACGCGGAAGACGATGGTTTGTCCGAGGAGGAATTCATTCATAATTGCGCAACCGTTAAAGCGTGGAGCTAGAGCTCCAGTTGAACCAGTCGCAAGAATCGTGTCTACATAAATATGAATGGGAGAAATAACACCTTGAACGGGAACTCCGATCGTAACTTTAACTGTATTTGACGTCGCCTTAGTTAAAGTCGCATCAAGCGGCGTGAATTCACCTGTTAGTACTGCAGGTCCTGCGGCCGCAGGAATCCATGCGCACTTTGCGACGAATGGTGTAACAGTTGTAGTTGCTACAGCTTCACATCCAGTGATTACTTGGCCACCTAGCATGTACTTGACCACTCCAGCAGAACTTGCAGTTCCATTGATAGAGATGGGACCGAGGTTATAAACGCCGTTACCGCCACTGAGAATCAGTGTTGAATCAGCAGCTGAAGCAGATCCCATTCCTAGTGATGCCAACCCTGAAATCAGAGCAGTCACCACCATCATTCTTGACTTAGAAACTTTCATTGTCTTCTCCTTTTTGTGGGTTGAACTACTTGAGAGTGATATTTCCTGCAGCGGACATGGTGAAAGGTGTTGATTCTTTTGAGCCAGCTGAAATTGTTTTGATACTGAAACTTCCGGAAACCTTGAACGTTCCTGAGGCACCTGCGTACTTTCCAGTGCCGCTCTTGATTACTGCATTGCCGCTAAACGTAATTTTTGTCGGTGCACTGTCATCTTCTGCGCAACCTTTAGCACTTGAATCGAAAGCGACTTTAATTGTGTCAGCGCCAGTTCCTAGGGTTGCTGCTCCGTCGAAGGTATCGCACTGAGATGCTGGTGCTGCTGCACCTGATCCTACGAATTCACCAAGATCTGCGACGGTTCCGGTACCTGTTGCTTTTACTGAGGTTACCTGGACATAGGTATCGCCCCATAGAAGTGACACTGTGCCGGTGTAATTTCCATTGATTGCAACGGTCTTAGCTGATGGTGTTCCAGGTGCTGGTTTAATAGCTGTTGGCTTCTTAGTACTCCAGCCAGTTGGACACTTTGCGGTGGTTACTTTCTTTGTAGAAGTACCTTTATAACAAGTGATTGTTTTTTTTGCTGCCTGCGCAACACCAGTTTGCGCCACTAATAATCCGATAGTCGTTGCAATGACAAGTGCTTGCAATGCGCTTTTTTTCTGTACTTTCATGATTACTCTCTCCTTAAGTAATTTCTTTTACTTACGAGAGAATCTTTTCAGTTGTAATTATTGAAATGAGAAAAATTGCAAGTGCTAGCACTAGCCCGCTTATCTCTTATGTCACAAGTAAAAAAGTGATAAAGAACTTCTCAATAATAATTGCGAGATCGGCAATTAATGAGTGCTAGCACCTGTTGCAACGGGACTTGACTCGAGAATTTGCCATTCTTCAGCTGTGAAAAGTCGGGATCGAATGAGAAAGCGTTTGCCTTCCGGTGATTCCAGCGAAAACCCTCCACCGCGACCGTCCACAACATCAACGGTGAGATGGGTGTGTTTCCAGTATTCAAATTGAGAAGCTGACATCCAGAAACCAATCGGTTCTTGAATGTCAGCCACCTTCAACATCCCAAGCAGAACATCTTGCCCACCTACGCGGAACTCGCCTGCCTGATAACACATAGGAGAAGAGCCATCACAACAGCCACCAGATTGATGAAACATCAGTGGGCCGTGAGCTTTATATAGAGTGCGCAGAAGATCTTCTGCAGAACTCGTCAATTCAACTCGTAATGGAATCTCCATAATTCAGAGTGTAATCGGCTTAGAAGAATCCCAGCTTGTTTGGTGAATATGAAACAAGAAGGTTCTTAGTCTGCTGATAATGATCCAACATCATCTTGTGGTTTTCACGACCTATGCCTGATGCCTTATACCCACCAAAAGCTGCTCCTGCAGGATAAGCGTGATAGCAATTGGTCCAAACTCGTCCAGCCTTGATCTCGCGTCCAGCCCGGTATGCAGTATTCATATCACGGGTCCAAACACCTGCACCAAGTCCATAGAGTGTGTCATTCGCAATTTGCATTGCATTGTCGTATCCGTCGAACTTTGTCACAGAAACAACAGGGCCAAAGATTTCTTCCTGGAAGATTCGCATTGAATTCTTTCCCTCGAAGATTGTTGGAGTTACGTAGTATCCACCAGAGAGTTCGCCACCGAGATCAGCGCGCTCACCACCGGTTATGACCTTGGCTCCTTCTTTCTTTCCAATTTCGATGTAGGAAAGGATCTTCTCAAGCTGATCATTAGATGCCTGCGCACCAATCATCGTTGCGTTATCTAATGGGTGACCCTGAACGATTGCCTGGGTGCGCTTTGTGACATCACCCAAGAACTTGTCGTAGATCTTTGAGTCGATTAAGCCACGTGATGGACATGTACACACTTCACCTTGGTTAAGAGCAAAGAGAGTAAAGCCTTCCAGTGCCTTGTCATAGAAGGCATCGTTCTCGGCAGCAACATCTGCGAAGAAGATATTTGGGCTCTTTCCGCCGAGTT
>CAIOIJ010000046.1 GCA_903858325.1 uncultured Actinomycetes bacterium | reverse complement strand
CTACCGTCAAGAACGGTCGAGCTCTCCCATTGGAAAGTAAAGGCTGCACCTGACGGAGTCGTGGTCTCGTAGTTATATGCAGAAAGCAGAATTCCGACAGTTGCGGTTTCAAGAGATGTAGATAATCCGCTTGCGACGATCGTTGGAGTTGAGGATGCTTCAAATCCGAGCAATGCACATTCAGGCGTGCCGGACAGAGAAAAATTCATCGGGCTCAGATTTCTGAAACACGTAAAATAAACGTTATAGAAAGCATCATTGTTTAAAGACCTTAAGCTTGCTGGAATTGTTAGCTCGCCTGTGAAATCAACGTTGGCGAATGAGTATTCTCCAATTGATTCTAAAACGGTTCCAGTTTCAAAGGTGAGTGAGGTGAAACCCGTATTGGCAAATGCCGAGTTGCCAATCGTCTTCACGCCTGCCGGAACTTTTAGAGGACCCTTAAAAGTTCTGCTGCCGAAAGCGTTGTCCCCAATTGACTCCCACACGGTTCCAGTTTCAAAGGTCAGAGATACAAAGGATGTACCACCAAACGCGCCTGCTCCGACGGTTTTTATACTTGCAGGTAGCGATAGAGGGCCGACAAGGTATTGGCTCATCAGGAACGCTTGGTTGTCAATAGTTGCTAAGGCGCTTTCTGTTTCAAAGATGAGGGCTGAAAGTTCTGTGTAGGCAAACGCACCTGAGCCAATGAATTTAACACTCTTCGGAATTACGAGGGAGCCTCGAAGATTTGACAGCGAATTAAAGGCAATCGCACTAATTGTTTCAAGCAGGCTGCCGGCTTCGAAGGTTAGAGACGTAATCCCAGAGCCATTGAAAGCTCCACCACTAATTTCAGTAATAGTCCGATCGATCTTGAGCGGCCCTACACACGCAGTTCCGCTCACAAGTACAGTCCCGGTCACGGTATAGCACGGTCTATTCACTGTCACGGTATACGTATCAAGAGTGCTGCCATTTTGGGCAGTAACTAATACTGTGATGTCGTTATAGCCAATGGCAAGATTGAGTGATCCAGATTGTGATCCAGATGTAACAGAAGAGTATGAGCCAGTATCGACCTTAACTTGAATAGATGCGCTGGCTTGGTTAGCTGTTGGTGTGACAGTTATCGAGGTAGTCCCATTTGGAACTAATGCAGAATATGAATTTGTGGCACTTGCAAACGTTGGGTCCAGCGTTCCGCTAGAAATGGCCAAGGCAGAAAGTGTGGCATCGGATGAGAGTGAGGCCGAAGTTGCTGCCGTCATGAATGAAAAAGTTGAAATAATTGATGTATTAAGAGCTGCATCTTGAACAACTAGGTAGGCCTTATAGGAAGTATTGGCAGTTAAACCCGTGATTGAGATTGTCTTGGATCCAGCCGTTACTGAGTCAAGGCCTGACACAACTCCTCCTGTGTGGGCAATAATCGTTGCAGTATCGGGAGCAGCGGTAGCTGATTCATAGACAAGGTAGTAAGCCGTTCCGGTCTCACTTGTAGTGAAACTGAGAACAGTAGATGTCTCTGTGATTGCAGTAGCGCTCTCGCTGCTGAGAACGGGAGCCAAAGTGTCTGGGGTTGGAGGTGGAGGCGAGCTCACCGTAACCCCGATAATGTAATAATATATAAAAGAGAAATCATTTAACGCACTCACAACTACAAGCAAGTCTCCGGAAGTAATTGTTTGGGTATCCGTAAACAAAGAAGGCTCTAATGAAAAATCAGTAGTGCTATCTACTTTGACTACGTAAAAAACGGTTGCCGATTCCGGATACGAGGCTATGAATGAAGTTGCGCTCTCGCTCAAACCAGAGACATCGTTTGCCTGCTCTGGGGTAAGTGTTACAGAACCCTTGTTCCAAGAATTCATCATTTCAAAACTACCCACGATTGCTGAATCGGTGGCCGGCGTGCCCAAGGATGCCAGAGTGACACCTTTGACTTTCGATGTAGGAGAAAGTGACGCAAATATCGGTAGTGCGCCAAATACACTCAACTCAAAATCTTGTGTAGTTGATCCAGTGGCATTCGTCGCAGTGACCGTAAATTTGATTATTCCAGTTTCAGTTGGCGTTCCACTTAGAGTTCCTGTCGAAGTGTCAAAGATTAGGCCGGCGAAAAGGGTCTGAGCGATCGAATAACTTTCAATAGCCCCACCGGTTGAAATTGCGGTAAATCCAACTATTGGATTTCCTACAGTAGCTGTCTCAGAACTATGGCTTAAAGTGAAAGCTGGTGGGGCTGGTGGGGGCGTTGGTCCAAAAGCACGGATTGGTCGAACCTTGTACAAAATAGATTTTAATGCTGAGTTAGAGATTCCATAAAACGCTTCAAGTTGAATCGCAGTAGTGATGGAGTCTTCAGTTGATGACCAGTAGTAATACGGGCCGGTAAAACCTGGAACTGAGCTTGCAGCATAATAAAGTTGAAGCAATTCCAATCTTGAAGGCAAGAACCAATCAGTTAAATTATTCGGTCCGCCATACGAGTGAGATGCAGTGGCTGCCATATTCGGAGTGTCTGACTGTGCAATTACCGCCAGAGTATTTGAATACCCGGCTCCGATTCCGCTACCTGTCGTTCCAATAAACGTATTCGTGTTTCCCGACCACGCATAAGTCCCATTGGCCCAATAGTTAACGGTGGCTGTATCTGTAGGTGCCGTTTCAAGGTATTTACATGTTGTGCTACATGCGGTGCCAGTTTCAGTGAAGTAAGTAGGTGCCACATAGAAGACAGTTCCGCCGCCAGGGCCTATGTCGCCAATCAAACAATCAAATGTTAGGCCTGAGCAATTTGCTCCCGTAACAGTTAACGAATATTCAGCAGTTGCGATTTCACCGCTGGCATAAGAAGCGGTAATTGTGTAAATCTGGAGTGCTTGTTTTGTATTCGCATTGCCAGTGATGGCAGCAGTTAATGTATCAAAAACTAAACCGATCGGTAGATCGGGAGAAATTGCGTATCCCGTTATTTGAGAATCTGAGGAGATAGCAACAGGGCCAGAAGGACTTCCGCGGCGCGAAACAGATTCAGCTGTTCTTGTAAGCGTGAAGGCTGGACCAGGAACCGAGGAAGTAATAAATGTAATTGTTGAATTTTCAGATGTGTTGAGTGCAGCATCTCGGATAACCAGATACGCCTTGTAGTTCGTACCTGCACTCAAGCCAGTGATTGGTGCAGTATTTGAACCTAAAGTGGCTGCGGCTGAACCAAGTGCAATGATCGATCCACCGACTGTTCCTTGCGCAATTATCGTTGCTGCATCTGGTGCTGCGGTCGCGGAAGCATAAACAAGGTAGAACGCCGTTCCGGTCTCACTTGTAGTGAAACTGAGAACAGTAGAAGTTTCAGTGATTGCAGTTGCGCTCTCGCTGCTGAGAACGGGAGCCAAAGTGTCTGGGGATGGTGTCGCCTCTGCTCGTGTGACTGTGATTGTGTAGGTCTTACTTGTGGTGCCATCTTGGGCAGTGACAAGGATTGTGACTGTATTTGCACCGACGTTGAGGGCAAGGTTTCGTGAGGCAACGGTAGATGTCTCAGCTGCTGCATTGATCGTGAAGGTTGCATGAGACTCATTGACAGTTGCAATAGCAGTGATGGAATCGACTCCATTTGCCACAGATGCCGTGTAAGTAATTGTTGCGCTATCAAATCCTGGAACCAGAGATCCTGATGAGAGGCTTAGAGCAGATAGACGTGCATCTGTTGATGCAGCTGGCGGTAAAGCTGTTGTTATAAATGTAATTGTTGAAATTTCAGATGTGTTGAGTGCAGCATCTCGGATAACCAGATACGCCTTGTAGTTCGTACCTGCACTCAAGCCAGTGACCGGTGCAGTATTTGAACCTAAAGTGGCTGCGGCTGAACCAAGTGCCATGATCGGTCCACCGACTGATCCTTGCGCGATAATCGTTGCCGCATTCGGTGCTGCGGTCGCGGAAGCATAAACAAGGTAGTAAGCCGTTCCAACTTCGCCAGTGGTGAAGTTAAGAGTTGCACTTGTTGTTGAAACTGCAGTCACTGTTTCACCGCTAATAACTGGTGCCGTTGTATCGGGAGATCTTGTTGGTCGAGGGGTTGGAGTTGGAGTTGGTGTCGCTGTAGGAGAAGGAGTTGGTGCGGCACTCGGGGTTGCAACCGGTGTAGGTGTTGGGGTTGGGGATGGTGAAGGAGTCGGAGTTGCAACCGGTGTTGGGGTTGGAGTTGGGGTTGGGGTCACCGTTGGAGTGGGTGAGACGGCCTTGAATTTAACTTTCTTGCTTCGTGCAGAATTCTTGAAGCGCACACTCTTGCTTATCGCTGCGACGCTGACCCAATACTGTGCGCCCTTCTTAAGGCCAGTGATATTTCTACCTGGCTTGAAATTTGCAATGGGCTTTCGAGCCAACGATTTGCCGTTCGCTGCGTAAAGATAGATTGTGTAGGAGTTGGTTCGCTGAACTCTGGAGAAGGTCACCTTGACCGATGTTGTACTAACTCGCGTCACCTTCAAATTCTTAGGCACGCTTAAAGCTGTTGGTGTTGCTGCAGATGCAGCCGTGACGGGTGAGAAAAAAGCAGCGCAAAGTGAGAATGCTGTGATGAGAACAGCGAGATTCTTACGCGTAATCACTTTGTGAACTACCTTTTCTGGAACTGCGTCTAGGGCTCTGCGAAGAACGAGGCGTATCTACAAATAATGAATGAGAGCTCTGAGTGCTAGCCCTCATTCAAAATTACTTCGGAAGCCTACGGGGGAAACCCCTCCCTGTGAAGGGGTTTGCTCCCTTTAGCTTATGGAAATTGTGCCGCCCTTCTTCTCTCGATTCTTGATCAGAATCGAGAGTCCGTTGTCAGGCACGGCAACTTGTGGACTGGTTGGGGTGTAGCCAAAGACGATTCCGAAGTAGCCGGGTCCAGTAGTCCGCTCATTTGTAGTGGTTGCCACAACTGAGGCATTGAAGTTGATTGCAGTGCCCACTGAAACCCATCTGGTCCCATTGAAGTAACTCAAATCGCCGGCACCGCTGATGCTTCCGCATGGAAGGGTGGCAGAACAACGAAGTGCGGAGAGGCCATCACCCAAAGATCCTGTGGTCGATTTTCCAATTGCCGTGATGCTGCCACGGAAGCGCCATTGGTTATTCCAACTCCAGTTGAACTTTCCGGACAGAACACCACTCTTCGATTTTTCTGTTTCGAATTCGAAGGTCGCTACACCGCCGGAGTTATAGGAACCTTCTCCTCGCGCCTTATTCGTTGGAGCGTATACAACGAAGGAAGAATTACCTGTTGTGCTTGTACCCAATGCACCCCCAGGACGAATGGGCGCAGTCTGCAAAAGCGTTCCGGCTGATTCACAGTTGTAATCACCTAGGTAGCGAGCCGTCACGTAGTACGCACCGGATGTCAGAGAGAGTGCTACTGGCTGCAGCGGCGTCTCTGACTCTGTAGTCGTTAACACGTTTGCGCCAATAGAAGTTTGGAATGTGTAGGTGAACTTGGCCGGTGTTGTGCAACCAGTAATTGTGCTCCAGGTCGAATTAAGAACTGTCTTTCGACTGTTAGTAGCCATCGAATTTGCACCGGTGTATACAGCTGTTGGTTGCTCTTTCACAAAGGTGAAGTCAACCTCGCCGCTAGATTTTGCATACTTGCCATCTGCTGCATGTGAAACAACGACCGTACAAATGTTTGGTATCCCAACGATTGGTGCTTCAGGATTGTTATTCACGGTATTTCCAGGAAGTGCAACACCAGTTAACACAATTGTTGTCGCTGAAATTGTGTTGAGGGCGCAATTTGCAGGCAGAGCGGATCCACCGCGTGATACGAAAACAGTCTTGGACTCTGAAATTGATGCGGTGAACTGAGACGGCGTTAAAGCCACTGCTGTAGGGCCTGTTGGCGCTGTGGCTGTGATGCTACCCGCCGAATAATCAACCGCTGTGATTCGCCAATTCTTTACGTTCAAGTTGATGCTGTTGTTATCTTTATCGATAAGCCCAGTTGTCGTAATGAATTGACCAATCTTTGTATTTGAAGTTGTTACCCCTGATGCAGAGTATGTAACTGACAAACCATCAAGTGAAGAATCTGCAGAGACAACGCTTAGAGCTGTCGACTTAACTGCATACTCGAATGACCCGGATGTGTAATTCTTATCAGCACCCGCTGTAACGGTTACTGTCTCGGTATAAGCACTTGCGCGATTCTTTGAATAGTACGAGGACGTCACATTAAGTGAAGGTGTAATTGTCACAGGCTCTAGAGGTGGTGGTGGTGGTGGAAGCTGCGTTGCGCTTCCTTCTGGATAATCTTCTCGGTTTGCCTTAATCACTGCCGGTGAATTGTTCGACACAGTTGCAAGACCGCTTCCATCAATAGTTACAACACCACCTGTGGCAGTTCCGCTCCATGTGTAATCTGAATCGTAATCAGTAATTTGGAATGAATAGCCGGTGTAGGTGTTATCCCAAGAAGGTGAACCAAAAGTTGGAATCAGTGGATTCTTTGGAGCTGGTCCTGCACCAGATCCACAATTGGTAACACATACTGAAGAAGGATCGTGATACGCATAATCGAGGCGATAGTTAAATCCTGCAAGACCGCCGCCATCTGTTACGCGAACATAGATGTAGTTTGTTCCAGCATTTAAATGTGAATTAGAGGAAACGCAGTTACCGCCGACTCCATACATGTTGCCAGCTGGCGTATTACTTCCATTGCCCAGCGGTCCTTGACCATTATTTGGATAGCTCTCCCACGAGCTAGAACAAGTCGTCTGAGGCGCAGGGCTATCTGAAAGTGAACCACCCGGAGTGAAGTAACTTGGCTGAGAACTTGTAAGTACAGCGACAGTATCAACCATAGTTGGGTTAATCCATGCTTCAACAAAGTTATCGCCTTGCAATGTGAATGTATATGCAGGCTGATACCAACCAGTTGGAAGAGTAAAGCGAATTCGGTAGACAATCGTCTTTTGATTTCCGCATGCGGAATCCATATAGATTCCACAGTTAATCCAGCGATCTGTACCGGCAATCAGTCCGTACGGGTGGTTCTGGCCTCCGTAATATCTAGACATATTTGGTCTACCTGCTGGATCAACACTAAATGTCGTCGTTGCACTTTCCCAGAGCCCCGTCGTACACGTTGAGCTACCGCCCTCTTTCGAACCGCCAGAAGTCAAACACCAATCTGTATTTGGATCCACTGTTGATGTTGCTGCTGGGCCACCAATAGTTGTCACAACTGACGCAGCTTCAACGGCTGTGCCTTTGACTGTGAATTTTTGCAGCGTAGTTCCATCCACATTCAATGTGCCAATTATCGCCTCACTTGTCGAAGCATCAATTGCAATACCCCACTTGATGGTCACGGTACATGTGTCGCCTGCAGATCCAAATGCGGAAAGCACAAGACTTGCTGCGCAATGTCCTGGTGCTGAGTCATCGATGTATGCCTTCGCTGAGGTAGCAGTACCAGGAGATCCTGGAGTCTCAGATCCTGAAGCACTTCCAGCTAGAGTAAAAGTGTTATTGAAAACTGTAATCACTTGAGCATTTGTTCTGTTAAACCCTGCATCAGCAAATCCGCTCACAGTAACAATCTGGCCGCTCGTAAATGGGGCAGTTGATT
>CAIOIJ010000045.1 GCA_903858325.1 uncultured Actinomycetes bacterium | reverse complement strand
CCACCAATAAGTGTTGGGCCAGCGAAATAAGACGCGATTGCAATAAGACCTATTCGAGCTAATCCTACAGAGGGTGCAACTCCCGGAATGGATGCTGCAGCTAAGTTGAATGCAGGAAAAAATGGTCCTATTCCAAATCCTGCAGCACCGAAACCGATACAAACAATGACAAGACTAAGCAACTGATGTGAATCCGCTAATGGAATTCCAATAAGAATAGAGAGTCCCCATATTCCGCCACCAAAAAGTGCACCATATTTGACTGTATTGACATGTCCCCATAATTCAAAGAACTTATCTCCTAATAATCTACTTGCAATCATCGTGAGTGAAAAAACAACAGCAGCGGCAGCATTGGTGCCTTTTGCAATATTCATATGATCTCTAAGAAGAATCCCACTCCAGTCGTATGCACCACCTTCGGGAACAAGTGCGCATATCAATCCGATTCCAATTCCCCACAAAATCATCGCCTCTTTACCCCTAAATGGAACTTTGGACGATGTCTCTGTGCCTTCTTCGCCGCGATGGCCATCAAGATGTGGTGGAAGTAAATACATTGTGATGAGGAAATAAGAAAGAAAACTCAATCCCGACATCACTAATAAATTAACTTTCGGGGATACAAGATTTGCGACAAGACCACCAATGAGCGCAGCACAAAATGCACCGATACTCCAGAGGCCATGAAATGTAGACATCCAGCGGCCTTGCGTATGTTTTTCAATTGCGATTGCCTGACTGTTCAGTGCCACATCCATGAAGGCAACGCTAAATCCACAAATAAATAGACCTAGGGCAAGAGTTGGGACGTTTTTTGCGATCCCCATAATGCTCACACCTAAAGGAAGAGTTACTCCTGCAATGCGCACAACGATTTTTGACGAATACATATGCACAATTCGCCCTGAAAGCTGAGCCCCAGGAACGGCGCCAAATGTGCTTGCCAGAAGCAATAATCCAAAATGACCATCACTCAATCCCAACGCACTTTTTATTTCAGGAATGCGCGGTATCCAGGCCATACCTGTGATTCCGAGGGCAAAGAAACTGGCCCACACAGCATTACGGGCATGAATCCCATACTCATAATTAGTCAGGACTTTGGAAGACACAACGTCACGTTATCTCATAAAGTTCGCACATGGATGGAATCCTGGAGAAAGCAGCCGTTAGACGCTTCATCGATGCTGCACATTCACTTGGTATCGATGGTGAAATTAAGATCCTCTCTGACTCTGCCCGCACTGCAATTGATGCAGCAAATAGTCTAGGTATTGAAGTTGGACAGATTGCATCTTCATTAATTTTCAAACTTCCATCAGGCAACCCACTTCTCATCATTACAAGTGGTCGCCATAAAATTGATACTGATCTTGTCGCACATAATCTAAAGATCGAAAAATTAGATCGAGTCGATGCTGATTACGTGAAAGAGAAAAGTGGTTATTCAATTGGCGGCGTGAGTCCACTAGGGTGGATTTCAAAGCCAGAAATAATCCTGATCGACGAAGCGCTCAACGATTACGAAGTTGTGTGGGCTGCATCAGGACATCCGCATGCGGTGTATCCAACTTCATTTTCTGAATTGCTTGAATGCACGGGAGCAAAACCTATGGTTGTTGGGGATTGAGATGAAACTTTCAACACGAAGTTATAACTCTCCAACTTCTAGAGATGTTCTTGTACTAGTACACGGACTTGGTTCTGCTGCGACTGCATGGAAGCCAATAATTCCTGCGCTATCTGAAAAGTTCAACGTCATTACTGCAGACTTACCTGGACATGGTGAAACACCAATGAATCCTGCGCAGGCGATGGATCCGCAATCACTTGCGCTCTTGTTGCGCGATAGCGTGAGCGCAAATCACGGTGTGGATGAGTTTCATTTAGTAGGTAATTCTTTGGGCGGTTGGATCTCTCTGGAGCTTGCATCCCTTGCGCCGCAGAATGTAAAGAGTGTTACTGGGCTTGCGCCGGCAGGCTTGTGGTTAGCGCCGTATTCGGCGCGATACCCAGGTACCGCTGTGGCTAAAGCGCTTGCTCGTGCAATCAAAGTTGTTGCTCCACTTGTTGTCGATATTGAGTTAGCGCGAAAAGTTGGATTTGCAGATGTAAGTCCGCGGTGGAAAGAACTCTCAAAAGAGATTTGTTTAGATGCAACGATGGCGATGGCAACGTCAGCTGGTTACTACCCTGCGTGGGATGGAATGTTGAAGAAGAGATTTGATTCACCTATTAGTTCAGATATTCCAGTGACAATAATTTTTGGAGATAGCGATAAGACGTTACCTGCACGCGATTGCCAAGAGCGAACTCTGGCTCCATCACATGCGCAGTGGCACGTTTTTGAATCGTGCGGGCATGCACCGATGTGGGATTCACCGCAATTATGTGTTGAAAGAATCTTTGAAACAGTTGGGGTTTAGTAGTTGATCACTGTCGCATACTTTTGGCAGATCGATAAAAAAAGAATTCCATTTGCACTCACTCGTATGGCGCTCAATCGTCGCAAGGTCCGCAATTATCCTGGAGTTACTTTTTCAAAGTTATTGGGATGTGGAACCGGTGAGCGATTTACTCCTAGTGATGCCGATCCTTTACGGTGGGGAATGTTGGTTGTTCTAGATGAAGATCACGTAGATGCATTTGATAAAAGTGAGGTTGTATTGAAATGGAGAGAAAATTCTCACTCTGAATTTCGTGCACTACTCTCCCCTATTTCATCCCATGGTCAGTGGTCGAAGAGAGAACCTTTCGCTGCTTCCGCGCAATCTAGCGATGGTGCAATCGTTGCAATTACTCGAGCTCGCATATCGCTATTGGGAAATCTACGTTTCTGGAAAGCTGTACCCGAAGTGACAAAAAGTCTTCATCAATCCCCCGGGCTCATTTCTGCAATTGGTATTGGTGAGGCACCGATTGGATTACAGGGAACTTTTTCGGTGTGGGAATCTGCGCAGGCACTTCGTGATTTCGCCTATAAAGGTGCAGCGCATTCGCAAGTAATTGCCGATACACAGAAATATCAATGGTATTCAGAGGAACTCTTCGCTCGCTTTGCCGTTCTAGAGTTACGCGGCACCTTGTAAGTAGGGCAGAATTGCGCCATGTCGATACGCCATTATTCACAACGCGGTAATCGTCGGCGAGGGATAAATCCAAAAGCGCAAGGGCTCTTGCTCACCATTCTTGGCGTAACAATTCTTTTACAGATCTCTTACCCGTTGCTTAGTGGTGAAGCATTGCGCGTAATAACAATTTCAACGGTTTATTGGGGCGCGGCCGCGATGGCGATGCATGCACTTCTTGCCTATGGCCCTCGATATGCATTTACATATCTATCGGTAACACTTGTATACGCATTTATTATTGAAGAAATTGGTGTGCAAACTGGATGGCCATTTGGTCAATATTCATATGACGCATCCCTTGGACCAAAGATTGCCAGTGTTTCACTCGTTGTTCCTTTTGCGTGGGCAATGATGGTTCATCCACTCCTCATCGCTTCTCGTCGCGTTGGAAAAAGTTGGGTCTTTCTCTACGGTGGATTTGCGCTTATGGCATGGGATCTTTTCTTAGATCCGCAGATGGTGGGCGACGGGCGTTGGAGTTGGACTTTTACTGGTTCGCATATTCCATTCCAACCAGAAATTCCGCTATCAAATGCTTTTGGTTGGTTATTTGCGGGTATGGGCCTCATGGGTTTGCTCCATCAAGTTCTACCGCGTGAGCGCAGAAAAATTAGTGCTGGCTTTGGCGTCGTTGATTTCTATTTAGCGTGGAGTTGGTTTTCAGGTGTTGTGGCAAATCTTTTCTTCTTCCACAGACCTGGTGTGGCATTTTTTGGCGGAATAATTTATGGCGTTGTTCTTGCTCCCTATGCATTTTCGCGTTGGCTCGGTAGACCGTAAAGCTATTTGAATGATCTTTGCACTAATAAATCTCGCTTTGCTGCTCTTTGTCATTGCTAATGCACTAACAATGCCGAAGCTAACTCGTGTATCCAGTTCATCTAGAATTGTTGCGATACATGTACCTATGCGCAACGAAGCCGCAAATGTAAACGAACTCATTGAAGTGCTCAAAAGCCAAGATTACAAAGGCGATTTTCACTTCTATATCCTCGATGATAATTCCACCGATAATACTTATTCACTCCTTGAAAAGGCTATCGCCGGCGATGAACGCTTTACGCTTATCAGAGGCAGCGAGCCACCCGTTGGTTGGATAGGAAAGACATGGGCGCTGCAGCAACTCTTTGAAGCCAGCGATGAAGAGATAGTTATCAGCCTCGATGCGGATGTGCGAATTTCATCTGACGCTCTTACCAGCGCGATATCAACTATCGAGAAATACGAACTCGACTTTCTCAGTATTTATCCCCGCCAATTAGTGACATCTTTTGGCGAGAGAATGATTCAACCGTTATTGCAATGGTCGTGGCTCTCAACGCTTTTGCTCAGAGCCACGATGCGCTCAACAAATGCTGCATTCGCCGTTGCTAACGGTCAATTCTTTATTGTTCGCCGAAGCGCACTATCTGGTTATCAAGGCGTTGCAGATCAAGTCTTAGACGATATGCAATTAGCGCGCGTTTTGCTGAGCAATGGCCACAAAGGAAGCGTGGTCAATGGTGGAGCAATTGCGCAATGTCGAATGTATTCATCTTTTACAGAACTGCGCGCTGGATATGCAAAATCTTTATGGAAAGCTTTTGGTTCAGTGCTTGGAAGTATCGTTGCAATTGCATTCATTTTTCTTACAGGTATTGCACCGATTCTCCTTATTCTTACTGGGTCACCTTGGGGTTGGATTGCTTTTGAACTCATTGTGCTCTCGCGCGTAATCAGTGCCTCAATATCTAATGGCAAAATTGTGGATTCTCTCTTGCATCCAATATCCTCAATTCTTCTTATCTATCTAATTTTCTATTCTTGGAGTGTGCGCAAGAGCGTGCAGTGGAAAGGTCGCACACTGTGAAAATTACTGTCATAGGTGCAGGCGTTGGTGGAATGTGCGCCGCTGCGCGATTGGCAAAAGCTGGTCATGAGGTCACTGTGTATGAAGGCAGTGATCGAGTTGGCGGAAAGCTGCGTACCGAATGGATTGGTCGCTATGCATTTGATACTGGTCCATCTCTGCTCACTCTTCCTGCGGTCTATCGAGACTTTTTTCTCAAGACTGGAAAACATATGGGGCAAGAGATGGAAGTTGTTTCGGTCAATCCATCTTTTGATTACAGATTTGCAGATGGCAGCCAAGTAAAGTTTGCAAATCTTTCACGCTATGAAACTTTGAAAGCGATAACGCAATCTTTCTCACCGCAAAGCGCGGCGCAATGGGACTCGCTCATGCGAGTAGCCGAGAAGATGTGGGATATTTCAAGAGAGCCTTTTATTGAATCAGAGCTCAAATCCCCTCTCTCGCTCTTCAAAAGACCTACATTTATCAAAGATCTCTTTGCAATTGCGCCATGGAAATCACTGCGTCAATTAGCCGATGAGCAACTCACAGATACTCGACTTAGATTCATCTTGGATCGCTACGCAACATATAGCGGCTCAGATCCTCGAAAAGCTCCTGCAGTACTTTCATCTATTGCCTTCGTGGAAGAAACTTTTGGCGCATGGCATATCAAGGGCGGTTTAGGAACCATGGCCGATGCAATTTATGAGCGTTGTATCAAACATGGAGTTACCTTTCATTTATCTACACCTGTGCAAGAAATTCTGCTTACTAAAGGCAAAGCCACAGGTGTAATGCTGGCTAACGGAGAAAGAGTCGAAAGTGGCGCTGTTGTCAGTAATGCTGATGCCTCTTTTACATACAACACATTGGTGGCGGGCAAGAGTTATAAGTTGAAGAAAATTCGTAAGAATTTGGCCAAGAGTGAAGCCTCACTTGCTGGCTTCTCGTTATTACTTGGTCTTCGCGCAAGTGATGAAGCGCCATTAGAGCACCACACGATTCTTTTCCCAGAAGACTATGACCAAGAATTTGATTCAATCTTTAGCGCGAAGAAACCGGTAGCTAATCCAACTATCTATATTTGCTCCCCAAACGATGCAAAAATGGTGAAGAGTGAAAACTCGGTTGGGTTATTTGTATTAGTCAACGCGCCAGTTCATTCTAAAGATCCACAATCAGGTTGGGACTGGAGTGATGAAAAATTCAACTCTGAATATGCAAACAAAATTATTGATCAAATTGAGGCGCGAGGTATCTCCATTAGAGATCGCCTAGAAACTCTGACTATACGAACACCTTTGCAATTACAAGAAAGCGTGAATGCACCGGGTGGCTCGATTTATGGAAGTTCCAGCAATGGTGCGCGTGCAGCTTTTCTGCGGGCAAAAAATAGATCGCCAATAAAAGGTTTGTATTGTGTGGGAGGTTCAGCCCACCCTGGTGGAGGGCTTCCGCTAGTTGGTATAAGTGGTGAATTAGTTGCTAATGCAATTGGGGAGCGCGCGAAGCGCACAACCAAATAAAAACTAATCGTTTGTAAAAGCAAGTATGCAATCGATAAAACAGTAATGCCAGCAATTCCTATATGCCACATCACAAGTGCGACAAAAATAAAACTTGCACGTACCGGACGTTCAACGGGTGTGACAACACCTAACTCTT
>CAIOIJ010000044.1 GCA_903858325.1 uncultured Actinomycetes bacterium | reverse complement strand
TGTTCGAGTCGTTGGAAAAGATCTATTAGTCAATGGCAAAGCAATAACTATCTACGGTGTCAATCGCCATGACTTCAATCGTCATACTGGTCGAGTTCTTACTCGCGATGACATGCGTGAAGACTTATTAGAAATGAAGCGCTGGAATTTCAACGCAGTGCGCACTTCGCATTATCCAAATGATCCTGCATTCTTAGACCTAACCGATGAACTTGGTTTTTATGTAATCGATGAAGCCAATATTGAGTCACATGCTTTTTACGATTCGATGTGCGAAGACCCACGCTATGCAGGTGCGTTTGTAGAACGCGTTGGCAGAATGGTTCAACGCGATATTCACCATCCCAGCGTAATTTTATGGTCACTTGGAAATGAATCTGGTTTCGGCGCTAGTCATCGCGCTGCTGCGCACTATGCACGATCAATTGATCCTTCTCGCCCTCTGCATTACGAAGGCGCAATCAATGGTGACTGGCGCAATGGTGTTGGTGTAACTGACATAGTCTGCCCAATGTATCCAGCACTTGGTGCAGTAATGGCTTATGTAAAATCGGGCAAACAGGACCGACCATTTATTATGTGCGAATATTCGCATGCAATGGGAAATAGCAATGGAACTCTTGCAGAGTATTGGGAGTTCATTGAAAAAACTCCTGGTGTGCAAGGTGGATTTATCTGGGAATTCTGGGATCACGGCTTAGATCAAAGAATGGCCGATGGAAGTACTCGCGCTGCATATGGCGGAGATTTCGGCGAGACAAAGCACGATGGAAATTTCTGTTGTGATGGATTAGTTTTCCCAGATCGCACAGGAAAGCCAGCGATGCACGAATTCAAAGCCCTTGCTGCTCCTGCGGTAATTACTGCTAAGAGTGCAAGTACGGGCCGCTTTGAAATCTTCAACAAACAATTCTTTAGCGACCTATCTGCATTCGAAATTCATTGGTCTATAGCATGCGATGGTCTTGTTCTAGATAGTGGAGTAGCAAAACTTCCAACAGTGAGCGCCCGTAAAAGGGGCGTATTTGCTATCAAATCTGCCCACCTTTCAAAGGCGGAAGGTAAAGGCGAGCGTTTTGTCACTTTTACAATTCATACAAAGGCAAGTACTGCATGGTCAACTTCAATGGCTGAAGTCGGCTGGAGTCAGATTGCTCTTACATCGCGCGCTAAAGCTAAGGCTGCCTCGAAACCATCTGATGAATTCGATGGCGTGATCAATGAATATACCGAAATTCAACTGCCATTTGGGTTAGTTGCACCGGTACTTTCATTATGGAGGGCACCCACTGATAACGATCGCATCGGACATTTCTCAACGAAATGGGAACGCTGGGGATTGCGTGACCTTATTCGCGATCAATGCAGTGTTACTGATAACGCAAAGAAAATTACTATCAAGAGCACCTGGAAAACAAGTACAGGTATTGCGATCAAACATACTCAAGTTATTACACCTATCGAAAATGGTTTCACGGTAAGTGAAAGTGTTGTGCTTCCAAAAGAACTCAACGATGTCGCTCGCGTTGGAACTAATTTCGAACTCAGTGGCGGTCTTACCGATATGACATGGTTTGGAAATGGTCCACATGAGAGCTATCCAGATAGAAAAATTGGCCGCATTCATCGCTGGAACTCAACAATCGATAATCAATACATTCCATATGTTCGACCAC
>CAIOIJ010000043.1 GCA_903858325.1 uncultured Actinomycetes bacterium | reverse complement strand
CGCATGTGCCATAGATTGCAAAGTGGGAAACATCGGTCTTGAAGCCGTAATCATCGGCAAGTGCGTTGACGAAATTTGCCGCTGTATCAATTGGCGCATCGCCCACTGATCCGCATACTCCGCACACAAGATGTAAGTGTGTGAGCTCTTCGGCTGCGTGATACGTAGCGCCGCCGTGACCTAAATGTGTGTGTTGAACAAGGCCTACATTTTCAAGTGTTTCTAGATTGCGATACACAGTTGAAAGATTGATGCCTGGATGTGTCTGGCGAACTTTCTCTGCAACTTCTTCAGGAGTTGCATGTCCGAGTGAACGAACAGCAGCAAGTACTAATTCACGTTGCGGTGTAAGTCGCAAACCTTTTTCGCGTAATTCATGTGGTTCAACCATGAGACAACCTTACTTATGAAAGTTCGATGACGAGGTCAAGTGGGATGCCTTTTGTTGCAACCACATTGATCTCCTTTCGCGCACCTGGCGCGAGAACTACAAGAGTCCAAGCACCAGGAGCAGCGAAGAAGCGGAACTGACCATCTTGATTGGTCGGAACCTCTGCGGTGAATTCACCAGATGAATCCAACAAACGCACGTGTGCATTCGTAATGGCACTTCCATTTGGAACACCATCATTCGTACTTGTTGAAAGCACGGCCCCCTGAATCACACTTTGCGTTTTGATATCGATCCCATCGAGTGATGGACCACCTGGTGTTGCACCGCAAGTACGCATTACGCGCCCAGCGCCACTGGAACGCCGACTAATGAACCATATTCTGTCCATGAGCCGTCGTAGTTTTTAACATTATTTACACCGAGAAGTTCGTGAAGTACAAACCATGAGAATGCACTTCGTTCGCCAATTCGGCAATAAGCAATCGTCTCTTTAGCAAGATCAACGCCAGCTCCTTGGTAGAGCGCAGTGAGTTCTGCTTCTGATTTGAAAGTTCCATCTTCATTTGCAGCTTTTGACCACGGAATATTTTTCGCAGTTGGAATATGTCCCTTGATCTGTCCGCCTTCTTGTGGAAGGTGAGCAGGGGCTGCAAGTTCGCCACTGAATTCTTGTGGCGAGCGCACATCAACAATATTTACCTTGCCGATTGATGCAATAACTTCATCGCGGAAAGCACGAATCGAATTATCGCGCTCCTTGGCAACATAACGTGTGGCACTGCGTGTTGGAACCTCTGTCACGAAAGGACGTGCATCGAGTTCCCAACGCTTGCGTCCGCCATCGAGCAAACGCACATCTGCATGGCCATACACCTTGAAATACCAGAATGCATACGTCGCAAACCAGTTGTTATTGCCTCCGTACAAAATAACTGTTGTGTCATTTGAAATACCACTCTTGGAAAGCAGTGCTTCGAACTTTTCCTTAGAGATAAGGTCACGAATCAAGCCATCTTGTAGATCATCGCGCCAGTGGAAAGTGATTGCACCTTCGATATGGCCTTGATCGTACAAAGTCGTGTCTTCGTCAACTTCTACAAGAACCACGTGCGGATTCTTGAGGTTTTCGCTAACCCAATCAGCAGTTACTAATGATGTTTCGCGTGACATGTATTAAGCCTTTCGTATGCGGACAAGTAGTAAGTAAATTTCGCACCCTAAGCAAAAGTTGAATGCGGCATTCAAGAATGCTGCAGCTAATGCAAAGCCAGTTGCGATTGTGAAAATTGCTGGAATGCCAATAAGTGAGCCTGCAATACCCACCACTGCAAATATCAAACCAACGCTCTGTGCAAATTGCGGTGGTCGTACATCTTCAGTCTTCGCCTCGCCCTTGATGCGCGGCTTGATGAAAGTACGAAAGATAAATGCATATGGTGTGAATTGCGGACCGCGGAACGCCCCGATTGCAAAGACGATTCCTTGCGCCACAAGGATCCATGTCTGACCACTGATAAGCGCCGTTGCTAATACAAGTGTTGTGAGTACTGCTGAGAAACGAGGACCACGAGCATCAATTACAGTTG
>CAIOIJ010000042.1 GCA_903858325.1 uncultured Actinomycetes bacterium | reverse complement strand
GCCTTAGCCACTACTTCATCGCAATTCTTTACTTGCACAGTAAGTGTGTCAAAGAAAGTCTTATTGACTACTTCAAAACCAGCGTCGGTCAGTGACTTGTGCAATGACTGAGTTTGCTGGTGGATGCGTTCGGCAATGATTCGCAAACCGCGTGGACCGTGCCACATGGCATAAAAAGCGCTCATCACTGCTAGGAGAACTTGCGCAGTACAAATATTGCTTGTTGCTTTATCGCGACGAATATGTTGTTCGCGAGTTTGCAGCGCTAAACGAAATGCTGGCTTTCCATGAGAATCAAGGCTTTGTCCAATGAGACGTCCAGGTAAAGATCTCTCTAAACCATTACGTACCGCCATGAAACCAGCGTGTGGCCCGCCGAAACCCATCGGAACGCCGAAACGTTGCGCGCTGCCTACTGCAACATCAGCGCCCCACTCCCCCGGAGCTTTCAACATTGTCAGCGCCAACAAATCAGTTGCCGCTATAAGTAAGGCTGCTTTGCCATGTACGGATTCTGCTAAAACCGAATAGTCACGGACCCCACCATTGGTGTTTGGGTATTGAACTAACACGCCAAAGTAATCAATTGTCGATGCAATATCTGCAACATCGGTGACTAGGACGCTAATACCAAGTGGCTTTGCGCGAGTTTGCACAACAGCAATTGTTTGCGGGTGTACTTGTGAATCAATAATGAAAACCGCGTCATCACTGCCTTTGAAGACACGACGTGCCAATGTCATTGCCTCAGCAGCGGCAGTTCCTTCATCGAGCATTGATGCATTTGCAACATTGAGCGCAGTGAGATCACAGACCGCAGTTTGAAATGCAAATAGCGCCTCTAATCGTCCTTGCGAGATTTCAGGTTGATACGGTGTGTACGCGGTGTACCAGGCCGGATTTTCTAACACATTGCGAAGTACAACTGGCGGAGTAATTGTTCCGTAGTAACCGGTTCCAATAAGCGACGTTACTAATTCATTCTTGCTTGCAAGTTCGCGAAGAATCGCGATTGTCTCTACCTCAGTAAGCGGCGGCGGCAACACTTCTTCTAAACGCTTTTTGATTACGATATTTTCTGGAACTACATCTGCAATGAAATCTTCTAGCGATGAATACCCCAGCGCCGACAACATCGCCTGCGAATCCGAATCAGTTGGACCTATATGACGGTGTTCAAATGCATCGTAAGAACTATTTGATTTCGTCACTTCTGCTCCCGATAACTAGACAAGAACACCTTCAAGCGGTGTTCAGGGGAACAGACTATTGCGCCTTAGGCGCCTTTGCTCTTTCGACGTAAGGAGAGTTCATCGTTACTTGCGCCACCTACTGGTTGACCATTGATCTCTCCAGCAAGTGTCGCGAGTGAACCTTCAACCTCATGCCAAACTTTACTTACAGCAATTCCAAAGACGCCTTGGCCCCCTTGAAGTAAATCGATAATCTCATCAGGAGTTCCACATTCATAAATCGACGCACCATCACTCATCAGAGTCATGCGCTCTAACTCTGTTACTCCGCGACTGCGCAGAAAGGTAACTGCCGTACGAATATTTTGTAGCGATACACCAGCATCGAGTAAACGTTTTACAATTTTCAAAACCAAAATATCGCGAAAGCCATAAAGGCGTTGCGTTCCAGATCCACTTGCACTTCTAATACTTGGCTCTACTAAACCAGTCCGCGCCCAATAATCGAGCTGACGATAAGTGATACCTGCAGCCGAACATGCGGTCGCGCCACGGTAGCCAATTTCGAGATTGTGGGAAGTCACGGGAAGTGCTCGATTCTCTTGGGGAGTGAGACAAATGTAGAAGCACTCGCCCCGCTATTCAATCACCGACACGAAGCAAACCTCTACTTGAGGTTGAGACTTAGCCTGCGAAATCCTCTGGGTTGATCTGATCCAAGAACTCTCGAAAACGCTCCAGCTCTTGGCTCTCCTCCCCAGTTCCAGAATTACCTTGGTCGGGAATTTCAATGCCCACCTGATCGAGCAGTTCGCTAGTAGCCAAGATATTGCTCTTTGTGCGAAGCGCTAGCGCAATGGCATCCGATGGTCGCGCTGAAAGAGTGCGCAAGGATGACGCGCTATCTCGCAGGTTGAGTGTCGCGTAGAAAATTCCATCAACGATTTCGGTGAGATGAACAGCAGTCAAGGTTGTATCCAGAAGCTCCAAAAGATTGCCGATGAGGTCATGTGTCATGGGACGTGGTGGCGACATGCCTTGTTGGGCAAATGCGATAGCACTCGCCTCAACACTGCCCACCCAGATCGGTAGAAAGCGCGAACCATCAATTTCTTTGAGCAAAACTATTGGTTGATTGGAAGGCATCTCTATACGAACACCAACAACCTCCATTGGAATCAGCATTAGCGGAGTCGGTGGAGACCACCACGAACTAGTGCTGCATGCAAGCGAATTGAAAGTGATGCGATCTCGCGTTGTACTTCTTCAGCGCGAGCTTTTGACTCTGCACTCTTTTGACGTGTCAACGGAGTAATGACTTGCTCGATCAAACCAATTTCACGATCTGCGGCAGATCGAAACGAACGCAAGTGACGCGATTCAATTCCAAAGCTCGCCATTTCAGTAACAGCCTTTGCTACAGCAAGTGCGTCAGAATCGTAATGACGACCGCGAATCGCGATCATGGCATAAGACTCGAGTTCAGTGAGTTGTTCTTCGGTCAAACCACTGGCCTTGAGTAATTCTTCGCGTGATAAACGCATTTCATTGGTTGCCCCGAATGAAGAAGGCGCCATTTCGCCATCAATTGTGGCAAGGCCTAGAACTGGGCGCGCTACTCCCCCTAGTGCAGATGCGGGTTCTAATCCGCGATCCATTGCATCAAGATTTTCCTTGATGACTTTGAGTGGCAAGTACTGATCTCTCTGCGCGAGGAGAACATATCGCAAACGTTCTAAATCAATGCTTGTAAATTTTCTGTATCCCGATGGCGTTCTCTGTGGTTCGATCAAGCCTTCTGATTCTAGAAATCGAATCTTTGAGATTGTAATATCTGGAAAATCTCCACGTAATTTCGTGAGTACTTCACCGATGCTCAAATAGGCTCTCGCTGGAACTGCCATTTTTACTTCTCCCCTATAGATAATTGAAACGAATCGTTATTTCTTTGCACTGCTAATAAAAACAAAATGAAATTTGCCAATCTGAATCTCATCACCGCTTACTAAAGAACTACTTTCAACAGAATTGTTATTGAGATATGTTCCGTTGAGACTTGAATTATCAACTAATAGAAATTTGCCAGATTCCTGAGATTTAATCTGGGCATGTGATCGCGAAACAGTTACGTCATCCAAAAAGATTGCACTCTCTGGGGAACGCCCGATGGTCACGCCATCAGTGGTAATTAGAAAGCGGGACCCTCTCTGTGGTCCGCGCGCAATTACCAGCATTGCTTTCTCGTTATCGGAGTTGAGAATCTCTTCGACGATTTTTTTAGTTTCGCCATCAAGAATGGAGATGAGTTCCGCGAGGGTTTTAGCTGGGGAATTATCTGTAACGCCTCTGACTCCAAGATGGATTGTGGACGTTAGCTCGTTCTGCGATTGCGCTGCATCCATTGCTCTCCACCTCCATCACCTTCAACTTAAGGGTGACACTAGAGAGATGTACGCGATAGGTCAAGCCGTCAAAGTGGCGTATTCCGCTGCGCTGAGAAGGTCCGAGGCTTGTGCGCTTACTGTAATTTCAAAAAGCCAACCAGCCGTATAAGGATCCGAGTTGATTATTTCTGGATTTGCTACTAGGTCAGAATTAATTGCAGAGATGGCGCCAGTAACAGGTGAGAATATTTCAGAGACGCTCTTCGTTGATTCAACTTCACCGCAAACCTTTTGTGCAGTAACTGCATCGCCTACTTTTGGTAGCTGCACATAGACAATGTCACCAAGTGCACTCTGCGCAAAGTCAGTAATGCCAACGCGCACAACTGAATCTGATGAAGTTTGTGCAACCCATTCATGCTCTTTTGTGTAACGCAATGAATCTGGAATCTGTGACATCTATGCAACTCGCTTTCCATGAAGGTATGTATCTAGGCCTTGAGCGAAATAACTAACACCGGTTGAAATGTAGAGGGCGATTCCCCAGATAGCAAAACTCCAACCAAGAATGTATGCCAGTGTCCCAATCCACGACGATTGGAGTGCGAGTAGAAGAAATGGAAAGGCATACATGAGGTTGAAGGTTGCAGCCTTGCCCAAATAAGTAACGGTGAGCGGACCATATCCGCGGCTCTTGAGCGCAATGGTCAATAGACCAAGAATTACATCTCGGCCAAAGAGAACAATGACTATCCATAATGGAATCGCATCACGCAGAACTAAAGCGATGAGAGTTGCAACTATGTAGAGACGATCAATACCTGGGTCGGCCAATTCACCGAAGCGCGATTCCTGCCCCCAAGCGCGCGCCAACTTTCCATCGAAGTAATCGGTCGCTCCCCCGATAGCTAGAACGAAGATCGCCCAACCATCGGCATGTAACGAGAGTGCGAGATAGAGAAAGAGTGGAATTCCCAATGCGCGCAAGAAAGTAAGTGCATTGGGAATCGTAAGAAGAGAGGAATTCATGCTAATCGCGCTCTTTCACCCGAATCGCGACCATAACGGGGGTGCCAGGGAAACCAAATTCTTCACGCAATCGACGCTCGATGAAGCGACGATATGAGGCTTCGATCCAGCCACTGGAGAAGACGACAAACTTTGGTGGCGCGATTCCGGCTTGGGTCGCGTAATAAATCTTAGGCTGCTTGCCACCGCGAACCGGAGGCGGCGTAGCTCCAATAAGGGCGCCGAGGAATGAATTGAGTTTGGCAGTGGGGACACGACGTTCCCAGCTATCGAGTGCAGTTCGAAGCGCGGGCGCTAGGCGATCTCGGTGCCAGCCAGTTTTAGCTGCGACATTGACGCGCTGGGCCCACTCCACTTGATCTAAGTGACGATCTATTTCGCGATCTAATTGGTCGCGCCGATCTTCATCTACCAAATCCCACTTATTCATCACAATGACCATCGCCTTGCCAGCTTCTTCAACCATTGTGATTACTCGTAAATCTTGTTCCGAAATTGGAATTGAAGCATCGAGGACAACTACTGCAACTTCGCAACGTTCAAGTGCTGCTTGAGTGCGAAGTGTTGCGTAATAATCTGTTCCCGATGCTTGATTAGCGCGTTTGCGCAAACCTGCTGTGTCGACAAATCTCCAGATCGACCCACCAAATTCAATCAATTCATCAACGGGATCACGCGTTGTACCGGCGACATCATCAACAATTGCGCGATTTTCACCAGCGAGTGCATTGAGCAAACTTGATTTACCAACATTTGGGCGACCTATGAGTGCAACGCGACGATAACCATCGTTGTACTGCGCTCCCCCAACTTCAGGCAATACCGCAATAAGTCGATCAAGGAGATCTCCGCTACCGCGACCATGCAATGCCGAAACAAAATATGGTTCGCCAAGACCCAAATTCCATAATGCATGTGCATCAGATTCTTCGCGTTCGCCATCTACTTTATTTGCAACAAGAATTGTTGGCTTCTTAGCTTTGCGCAACTCTTGAACCAAGATGTCATCCTCATCGAGTGCACCAACTTGAGCGTCGACAACAAAAGCTAAAACATCGGCCTCTTGCATTGCAAGTTCTGCACCAGCACTAACCTGAACAGATATTCCGTCGGGTTTTGATTCCCAACCACCAGTGTCCATAACAATAAATCTGCGACCGCCCCATTCGCATTCATACTGCACGCGATCACGTGTTACACCTGGCGTATCTTCAACAATTGCTTCACGCCGACCAATGAAACGATTGATAAGCGTAGATTTTCCAACATTGGGGCGTCCCAAAATTGCAATGATTGGAAGTCCCAATAGAGAACGCTCTTTGAGTAATTCCCAAATGCGCTCAACAGTTTCTTCCAGCGAAAGTAGCGTCGAATCAACCTCTACTGCATCCGGAGCAAGTGCCAATGGCGATACGGCGCGAGTTGTATCTACGCGATCTCGTTCACTCAATGATTCGGCTACCTCTACAACATCGCGATCAACGGGCAATTCCTTTTCACGACGGTTCGCACGAGCATCTAAATCAGCGGTCAAATATATTTTTAAAGGCGCTTTAGGAAAAACTACGGTCCCGATATCACGACCTTCTACAACAATGCCGCGCTCTGCTTTGCCGATCATTGTGCGTTGTACATCTAATAGTTGTTCGCGAATCTCTGGCATTGCGCTGATGCGACTTACATTCGCAGTAACTTCATCAGTGCGAATATCTTGCGTAACATCTGTATCACCAACGAATACCGATGGTGCAACT
>CAIOIJ010000041.1 GCA_903858325.1 uncultured Actinomycetes bacterium | reverse complement strand
GTGTGATCAAAGGCGAAGAGAAGACCTACCTAGTTCTAAAAGTTGCTCAAGGAGATTTAACAGTTCGCGTTCCTGCAGAAAATGTTGACCTTGTTGGTGTTCGCGATGTTGTCGATAGCGCTGGTCTTGACCGCGTATTCAACGTACTTCGCCAGCCATACACAGAAGAACCAACAAACTGGTCACGTCGTTACAAAGCAAATCTTGAAAAATTAGCATCAGGTGATGTCATCAAGGTCGCAGAAGTTGTGCGCGATCTTTATCGTCGCGATCTCGATCGTGGACTATCAGCTGGTGAAAAGCGCATGCTCGCCAAGGCGAAGCAGATTCTTATCTCAGAGCTCGCACTTGCTGAGCGCACTGATGAAGAGAAGGCTGCAACGATCCTTGACGAGGTTCTAGCTTCCTAAGTTTTCACACTTATATGAAGTGCGCAGCAATTATTGCCGCTGCTGGCAGTGGTGAAAGATTTGGCGCACAGTTTCCTAAAGCCCTCATTGCATTGGGCGATCGCACACTTATCGAGCACGCTGTTGGCGCGCTTGCACCTGTTGCAACTCAAATAATTGTTACTGCGCCTTCGGGTTATGAAGATCAAATCCGGGCGCTAGTTGGCGATGGCATCGAAGTTGTAACTGGGGGATCTACGCGTTCTGAAAGCGTTCGCAATGCTTTAGCTCTCGTGACATCCGATATTGATTACGTACTTGTTCACGATGCAGCTCGCGCGCTCGCAAGCACGCAACTCGCACGCTCTGTTCTTGCTCAATTAGAACAAGGCGAAAAGGCTGTCATACCTGGTTTGGAACAGATTGATACAGTCAAAGTTATCGATCAATCTGGTTATGTCACTTCAACACCAGATCGCTCAAATCTTCGCCGAGTACAAACTCCACAAGGATTCTCTCGCCAACTACTCGTTGATGCACATGCCTCAAAGTCAGATGCAACTGATGATGGTGCACTCGTTGAAAGTCTTGGCGTAAAAGTAAAGATTATTCAAGGTGAAGAGCGCGCACTAAAAATTACAACACCATCTGATCTAGCACTTGCACTTTCATATCTTGGTGCCGCTTCAGAATTTAGAAGCGGTGTCGGCGTTGATGCTCATACTTTTGCGCAAGGTAAACCACTCTGGCTTGCAGGAATTCAATGGCCAGATGAAATTGGAGTTGAGGGACACTCTGATGGAGATGTTGCTGCACATGCACTATGTGACGCACTCTTTGCAGCGAGTGGTCTTGGCGATCTCGGCAGTAATTTCGGTGTGAATCGCCCTGAATATGCTGGTGCATCAGGTACTCAATTACTCCAAGAAACATTGGCAATGATTACAAAAGCTGGTTACACAATTTCGCATGTATCGGTGCAAGTAATTGCTAATCGACCAAAATTAGGGCCGCGCAGAATTGAAGCAATTGAAGCGCTATCAAACGCGCTAGGCGGAGCATCAGTTTCATTATTAGCAACAACAACCGATGGAATGGGTCTTACGGGCGAAGGAAAAGGCATTGCTGCGATTGCATCGGCTGCTATTTTTAAGGATTCAACACACTCACGGTAGACTCATCACATGAGTTCGCTATCGCTATATGACACGCTAACTCGTACAACAACACCATTTTCTCCAGTTGTAGCGGGAAAAGTTTCTATGTATGTCTGTGGAGCAACCGTTCAGGCAGCCCCACATATTGGCCATGTTCGAAGTGGCGTGAACTTTGATATTTTGCGTCGCTGGCTTACCAAAAGTGGTTATGACGTAACTTTTATCCGTAACGTCACCGATATCGATGACAAGATTTTGCAGAAAGCTGTAATCGAAAAGATGTCATGGTGGGCACTTGCCATGAAGTACGAGCGCGCATTTAGTGCTGCATATACGGCGCTCAATGTTGCGCCACCAACGTACGAACCTCGCGCAACGGGTCATATAACTCAGATGATTGAACTGATGGAACTGCTCATCGAAAAAGGCGCGGCTTATGCACCGGGTAATGGTGATGTTTATTTAGATGTTCGCAAACTTACTTCTTATCTCACTCTCTCACGTCAGAAGTTAGATGACTTACAACCTGCGGCAGATGCTGATGAAGTAAATAAAAAAGATCCACGAGATTTTGCATTATGGAAAGGTGCTAAGCCAGGAGAGCCATCATGGCCAACTCCGTGGGGTCCAGGGCGTCCTGGGTGGCACTTGGAATGTTCTGCAATGGCACATGCATATTTGGGTGAAACATTTGATATTCATGGTGGTGGGCTCGATCTTGTATTCCCGCACCACGAAAATGAGATTGCTCAATCAGAATCTGCTGGTTATGGATTTGCGAAGCGATGGATGCACAATGCTTGGGTAACACAATCTGGTGAGAAGATGAGTAAATCACTTGGAAATACTTTACAAGTGGCCGAAATTCTCAAGCGAGTGCGTGGAATTGAATTGCGTTGGTATTTAGGTAGCGCTCATTACCGCTCGATGTTGGAATATTCTGAGGCAGCACTTGATGAATCAGCAACAGCATTTCGACGCATTGAAGCTTTCTTGAACCGCTCTGTAGAAATTATTGGTTCGCTACCAACACCTGTAATCAATTCTGCCTTTACCGATGCGATGAATGATGATTTAGCAGTTCCTGCAGCACTTGCTTCTATTTCAGAGAATTTGCGCGTTGGAAATACCGCAATTACTGAAGGAAATAAAGCGCTTATCGCACAGAGCGCAAATGAAATTCGCGGCGCACTTGAAATTCTTGGTTGCGATCCCTTTGATGCAGCTTTTGCTCAATCAGGTGGCGAAGATCTAACAAGTGCCCTTGATGGAGTAATTCAGCTTGCACTTTCACAACGCGCCGCAGCGCGCGAACGAAAAGATTTTGCAGCATCAGATCAGATTCGCGATGGTTTATCTGCACTTGGTATAACGATTGAAGATACTGCACAAGGGCCACGATGGTCGATCTCACGAAGTGAAGGCGAATAACAATGGCCGGTAATTCAAGTCGAAAAGGCGCAGTGCGCGGATCTAAAAAGGGACCATCGGGTGGCACAGGTGGAAATAACAAACGTCGTTTAGAAGGTAAAGGTCCAACACCAAAGGCGGAAGATCGTCCATATCACGCAGCTGCAAAGCGCAAGAAAGCTGCAGAGAAAAAGGGCGACAAAGTTCCAACAACTCGTCGCTCTGATTCAACTCGACCAAGTGCTGCGCGAAGTAGTGCAGGACGTAGCGATAGAGGAAAAGGCGAAATTGTTTCAGGTCGTAACGCAGTCCTTGAAGCGCTTCGTGAAGGCGTTCCTGCAACTGAACTATTAGTTGCACGTAGTATTGATGTTGATGATCGCGTTGCCGAATCATTGCAATTAGCGCTCCATCACGGTTTACCTATTCGTGAAAGTCATCGCGCAGAAATCGAAGGCATTTCACCTAATAGCCAAGGAATTATTCTTGCGATCAAGCCATTTCAATATTCAAGTTTCGAAGAAATTTCGCAGCGCGCAAAACATCCAGCACTTATCGTGGCACTCGATGGCGTTACTGATCCACGTAACTTAGGTGCAATTGTTCGTACCGCTGCAGCATTTGGCGCAGCAGGTGTGATCATGACCGAGCGCCGCGCAGCAGGAATGACAGCTGCAGCTTGGAAGAGTTCAGCGGGAGCTGCCGCACGTATGCCGATTGCGCAAGTCACAAACTTGGCTCGCACCATTGATGAAGCGCAGAAAAATGGCCTCTTTGTTGTTGGGCTAGATGGCGAATCAGATGTAAAGATCAACGAGATGAAGGTTGCAACTGAGCCGCTCATGATCGTTGTTGGAAGCGAAGGAAAAGGTCTTGCGCGTCTCACGCGCGAAAAGTGCGACCTTGTAATTTCGATTCCAATCAACGCCTCTACTGAGTCACTCAACGCATCTATTGCCACTGCAATCACACTCTTCTGGATAGACCAACAACGTCAAAAGTAAATAGCGGAGAAGTAATGATTTACGATCGACTCATAGTGTGTGGTGATTCCTTTAGTGAAGGAATGACCGACCAAGTAATTGATGGAAAGTTTCGTGGTTGGGCAGACAGAGTCGCCGATGTTATGGCGCAAGCAAATCCAAATTTTACATATGTAAATTTGGCTGTGCGCGGAAAGCTTGTTCAACAGGTAATTGATGATCAATTGCCACAAGCGCAGAAATTCATTACTGGCAAAAATACATTGGTGACTTTCCATGCTGGTGCAAACGATGCGATTCGGCCTAATTACAAAGCTGAATTAGTTCTACCTCTATATAGGGAGGCGGTGCGCAAAGTTGCTGCAACTGGTGCAACGGTTTTGCTCTTTACCGTTTTGGAGCGCACAGGTAATGCCGGTAAAGCTGCAGATTTATGGGCGGCACGTTTTCACGGCTTCAATGAAAATCTTCGCGAAGTAGCTAAAGAAGTCGGTGCGATCGTTGCAGATGCCAATGAAGAGACTTTCTTTAGCGATAGACGTTTCTTAGCTTTTGATCGACTTCACTTGAATCCCATGGGACATGATCGAGTTGCTCAAGCAGTTTTAGAGAAGATTGAATTACCGTGCAATTCCAATTGGCGCCAACCTTTACCACCTTCACGAAAAACCCCATGGATCAAAAGCAAGGCGCAGAACACTGCATGGTTTATTAGTTTTGCGTTGCCATGGTTATGGCGGCGTGCACGAGGAAAGTCATCTGGAGATGGACGATTGCCTAAATATCCTGAGCCAATAACTTGGCCAAGAACTGCCAATTAGGAAAGCGTTGTAACGCTCCATTGCCACGAATGAATACCTGGTGTTATCAGATACTTATCTAAAGTATCTGGACCACAGGAAGCAGTACCGAGTCCACGATGCGCTGCATCAATATGAACTACAACATTTCCACATGGGTGTACTTCTACATCGTGAGTTGCATCAGCAAGATCGGTAGCACGGTTAGGTGTAACCGATACTTGATAAGGCTTCGCTAAATCAATTCGAATACCAGCACCTGTTGGGTCACTTATTTCAAACCAGCGAACACCATTATGTCCACCATTTTCTTGGGGGCGAACATAAGGAATGTATTGATTCTCAATAGTTGAGTTCCAGCGATGAATGCGGCCAATTTTTCTATCTGGATAGCTCTCATGTGGACCATTTCCAAACCATGTCATATCGGTAAGACCGCCACTGAGTTCGAAATTAGTTCCAACGCG
>CAIOIJ010000040.1 GCA_903858325.1 uncultured Actinomycetes bacterium | reverse complement strand
GAGAAAGTTCGCCAGACACATCCAGGCATCAATCTTTCAACTGTGTATCGCAATCTAGAAACACTTGAAAATGTAGGCCTTGTTCAACACACCCATTTAGGTCACGGCGGCGCTACGTATCACGCAGCCGAAGAGCTCACACACTTACACCTTGTGTGTGGAGTATGCGGATCAGTGGGCGATGCGCCAATTGATACAGCGGCAAATTTCGTCAACGCACTTGCCGATGATTACGGCTTCAAGACCGATGTTTCTCACTTTGCAATCTATGGCACATGTGCCGCCTGCTCGGAGAAGCTCTAAAGCCTTACGTGCAGTAGATTCTCCTTTTGTGAGTGCAGTCCTTGTAGAAGATGGCCCAGATGAGGGCGCTATTTGGCATTTTGGTGAGCCAGTAAAAGAAGAACGCGCACTCGAAACCGGAACTGGTTGGGCCGATCTTTCACATTACGAAATTATTGCCGTTAGTGGCGAAGATCGTTTGAAATGGTTACACGATCTCACAACACAATTCTTGAGTGAATTACCTGTTGGTCAATGGATCGATGCAATGATTTTAGATCCACGTGGGCATGTGGAATATCAATTCAATTTAGTCGATGATGGCGAAACAACATGGCTAGTACTCGATCCTGGATATAGCGCAACACTTATTGAATATCTGACAAAGATGAAATTTATGTTGCGCGTAGATGTACGTGATGCATCAGAGGAATATTCAGTACTGCGCGCTCCTGGTATTGCCGATTCTAATGGTGGGCCATACGCACTTGTACTACGCAGCGAATTAGAAGAGATGAAAACACTTTTCAATACAACTGCCACACAAGTTGGTACATGGGCAATGGACGCAATTCGTGTTGCCGCAGGGCGTCCGCGCATTGGTTTTGATACCGACGCTAAATCAATTCCCAATGAACTTGGCGTGCTGGGCGGCGCAGTACACATGAATAAGGGTTGTTACCGCGGGCAAGAAACAGTTGCAAAAGTTTTCAATCTCGGTAATCCGCCTCGCCGATTAGTAATGCTTCATCTTGATGGCAGCGATGTAGCTTTCCCTGCAGTTGGCAGCGATGTAGAAAATGATGGAATCAAAGTTGGTTTCATGGGCACGATTGCGCGCCATCATGAATTAGGCACAATTGCACTTGCGGTAATCAAGCGCACAACTCCCGTTGATGCAACGCTTACGGTTGCAGGAGTTCCTGCGTCACAACAAGTAATAGTCGCAGCGCAATGAAGTTTCTATCTCAAGTATTTGTTGTTCTCGTAGCTGGGCTTGCAATTATGTGGGCAGTAAAAAAACTCTAGTAAATAAGTGCTTGCGTAGCATCGGCAGTAATTTCTTCAACATATGTTGCAGCACCTGCAATGCGAATTCCAGAAATAAGATCGCCTTCTTTGATATCGCGTCGCACGGCGCATTGCGTGCATAAAGTCAGGGTTCCAGCAGCAAGAATTGTTGCAATTGAATCTGCGATAGATGGGGCATGCTCTAAGTAAAATTCTTGTGCACGGCCAGGCAGAGCAAGCCATGAGGCTTCACCAGTGAGCCAGAATGAAACTGAGATTCCCGATGCAAGTGCAGTTGTTGCAACAGTAAATGCTTGCGCCAATCTTTCTGGGGCTTCAACTCCGCTGGCTAATTTGATAACTAAATGGGTGCTGCGTGACATGGCATAACTCTAAAGCAATTAGTCATGGCGTAGGCTTACAGGCATGGAGCTCGTTACATCAGTGATTATTGGCCTTGTCGCCATTGTTCTGGGTATCGCACTCATTATTTACGCATTCAAAGGGCGCCAAAGTCAGGCGCGTTCGTCACGTGATTTTAGGAGAGGCAGACTCTAAGTGGTCTTTACAATTCCAGAAGGTTTACATCCCGATCTCAATCCACTCGCCTGGTTAGTTGGAACATGGCGCGGAAAAGGTCGTGGTGAGTATCCCAATGTTCCTGCTTTCGAATTCGCGCAAGAAGTTAGTTTTAACCATGATGGCCGAGCTTTCCTCAATTACTTTTCACGTTCATGGATTCTCGATGCCGAAGGTGAAGTTGTGCGCCCTGGCGCATCCGAAGTTGGTTTCTGGCGCGTAAAACCAAATAATGTTTTAGAGGTAAATATTTCGCACAGCACAGGAATTACCGAAGGCTGGGTTGGTCAATTCGATGGTCCAAAAATTCAATTAGTAATGGATCAAGGTTATTCAGCGCCAACAGCAAAGATTGTTACTGCGGGAGTTCGCTTATACGGACTTGTTGCTGGCGAACTCTTCTTTGCATACGACATGGCTGCAGAGGGACAAGAGTTGCAAGCACATATCTGGTCGAGCTTAGAACGCCAATCAGATTAG
>CAIOIJ010000039.1 GCA_903858325.1 uncultured Actinomycetes bacterium | reverse complement strand
CTAAGTCAACATCGATTCCGGCACCGTTGAGAACGATGCTAAGCATTTCGGCAAGGTCCTGATCGTCATCGACGACCATAACCAGAGTCATTGTTAGCTACCGTGTTCCCACGAGTTCAAGTAAAGATCTTGAGCTGGTGTTAGTACATCGATATGTCCGCCCATGCTAAGTAGCTTGAGTTTTGCAACTTCTTTATCGATGTATGTAGGAACTTCATGTAATCCTGGCTTGAGATTCTTCGCTTCTTGCACGAGATATTCGGCTGTGAGCGCTTGATCTGAGAATGACATATCCATAACTGAAGCTGGATGACCTTCTGCAGCGCCAAGGTTTACTAAGCGACCTTCAGCAATGAGTAGTAAACGTCGACCATCAGCGAGTACGTACTCATCTGTTTGGTGGCGCATCTTTGCATTCTTACTCTTTGCATTCTTTTCAAGCCATGCAACATCGATTTCGATGTCGAAGTGACCTGAGTTAGCCATGATTGCGCCATCTTTCATAACCGCAAAATGCTCATCGCGAAGTACGTCGCGGTTACCTGTAACAGTGATGAAAACATCGCCAACCTTGGCAGCGTCAATCATCGGCATTACTCGGAAACCTTGCATCATTGCATCGAGTGCTTTGGTTGGATCAATTTCAGTGACAATTACATCTGCGCCCATACCCTTAGCGCGCTCTGCAACACCTTTACCGCAATATCCGAAACCAGCAACAACAAGAATGCGACCTGCAAGCAAGAAGTTAGTCGCACGAAATACTGCATCAAGAGTTGACTGACCAGTTCCGTAACGGTTATCGAACATGTGCTTTGTATCAGTGTCATTCACTGCAATCATTGGAAAACGAAGTGCGCCTTCTTTTGCCATTTGGCTAAGTCGAATAACGCCAGTTGTGGTTTCTTCGCAACCACCAGTGATATTTGGAATCAATTCTTGACGTGTTGTATGAAGAGTATTCACAAGGTCACAACCATCATCGAAAACTTGGTGCGGTTCGATATCAAGGGCTGCATTGAGATGCGCGTAGTAGCCATCACGATCAACGGCATTGCGTGCAAATACGCTAATTCCGTATTCATGAACTAGGGCAGCTGCTGTGTCATCTTGAGTTGAAAGTGGATTCGATGCACAAAGTGCAATCTCTGCACCACCGGCTTTGAGAACTCGCATCAAGTTAGCGGTCTCTGTCGTTACGTGCATGCACGCTGCGATACGAATTCCTGCAAATGGCTGTGACTTTTCAAATCGTTCACGAATTTGTGCAAGTACAGGCATATTGCGTTCTGCCCATTCAATGCGCTTGCGTCCTTGTGCAGCTAAAGAAGCATCTGCAATTTCGTGACGTGGAATAGTGGCGGTTACAGGTACATTCACAATCGTTCTCCTCTTGGTCAGGGAGATAGGTTACCGTCCAGCCTTAGAAAGAGCCTAGTTATAGCGATTACTTGCCCTTGATTGCCTTGAGAACCTCGTCACGTACCTTCTCCATGCGAGCCAGAGTCTTGGCTTCGACATTGAGGCGCAATAGTGGCTCGGTATTTGATGAGCGAAGATTGAACCACCAGGTATCTCCATTGACCGTTAGTCCATCTAAGTGATCAACCTCGACGCCAGGTTGAGAGATGTACTTCTCTTCAATCTTCTTCATCTCTGCAGGTGCATCACTGACAACTGAATTGATTTCACCGCTAGATAAATAACGTTGATAAGGCTTGAGTAATTTTGAGATTGATAACTTGCTTGAGCCAAGTGCTGCGATTGCATGCAGCGCTGCTAGAGCTCCAGAATCGGCACGCCAGAAATCTTTGAAATAGAAGTGACCAGAATGCTCTCCCCCGAATATTGCACCGCTATCGGCCATCATCTTCTTGATATACGAATGGCCCACTCGACTGCGTAATCCAACTCCACCATTTTCTTGGATTACTTCAAGGACTGCTCTAGAAGAAATTAGGTTATAAATTATTGTAGAACCAGGAACGCGGGCTAACTCGCGTGCTGCTACAAGTGAAGTCAAGTCCGAAGGATTAACGGTTTCGCCATTTTCATCGACAAGGAAGCAACGATCTGCATCGCCATCAAATGCCAGACCTAGATCAGCCTTATGTTTCTTTACGGCCTTTTGTAAATCTCGAAGATTTTTTGCATCAATAGGGTTCGCTTCATGATTTGGAAAAGTGCCATCGAGTTCAAAATACATCGGAATCAGTTCTACATTGAGGCGCTCAAAGATTGCAGGAGCGGTGTATCCAGCCATTCCATTTCCAGCATCGATCACAATTTTGAGTCTACGCATCTGTGTTATGTCCACTAAAGATAGTAAGTAATCGACGTACTCGGTAAGCATCTCTACATTTTTTTCGATTCCCATAGAACGTATTTGCATTGGGGAACCTTGACGTACAAAATTTTCGATAGTGAGTAATCCTGATTCTTTTCCTATCGGGCGAGCACCGCTCAGACACATTTTGATGCCGTTATATTCAGCTGGATTATGGCTAGCGGTAAACATGGCACCCGGAAGATTTAGTTTTCCAGAGGCAAAATACAACATATCTGTGGAGGCAAGTCCGATTCGATTTACATCTAAACCTTGGGAAGTCACACCTGCTGAAAATGCATCGGCTAACACTGGTGAAGAAGGTCGCATATCTTCACCGATAACAACTGATGCAGGTTCGCGCTCTTGTTGTAAAAAACGAGCGAAAGCAACACCTGTTGCAAATGTAAAGTCTGGAGTTATTTCAGAATCAACTAGACCTCGGATGTCATAGGCTTTAAATATTGCAGGAATATCGTTAGCGCTCATAATTAGTAATTTGTTGGAACTGCGCGAAGATGCCCACGTCGACCAATATTCGATTGGGCATTTTGATTTTCAGAACGTGGCGGCTCAGCTGCACTTGCACTTGCGACTTCGCGAACGGCATCAGCAATAATCATGAGGTCATCATCTGTTGGCCCATTGAGATCTTCGCTTAGCTCTTGGCGAATTACGTTCCAACCTTGCGGAACTGTAAGTCGTTGACCGTGTACGACGCACAAGTCATAAGAATGTGGCTCAGAAAAAGTTGCTAGGGGGCCCAAGACCGCAGTTGATTCGGCATATATATAAGTAAGGGTCATTGTTGCTGCGGAGCGACAACTCACTCGCGAGCAACTGCGACCTAACTTTGCTTGGGATGCCATACCTCAAAGATTAGTGGTGTGGCCGATTATTAGGGATTCAAGACACGAATATTTGAAAGTGGAATCGAAGCTTTAGTAAGCACACTTCCTGGAGTTAGCGGAATATATCCGTATCCATTCAAGGAGCTAACTAAAGCTCCCCCAGTGAGGTTCTTGCTGGTGTGCGTAATCGTTACTACCCGAGCATTATTTGGAACGCGCCACGTGGCGATATCCGTTGCCTTTACATGTGCGCTCTTATGTTTTCCATTTGATAATCGAGTATCTAGCGTTACATCAATAGCATCACCCGCAAAGACAAACAATGGAGTCAAACCAGATACAGCAATGGACATCTCCTCAAGTGGCGAGGCTGGCGTACTCCAAACAAAATCACTGCGCCCTGATACAACTACATTGGAACGCACTGCCGCAACTATAGGTTCATCTGATCGGATTCGTACGGCAAATGCACTTGCTGATAAATCTGGAGCAAATGAAAATTGCGTCACTATGCCATTTTTGATTTCGCGTTGGTTGAGTCCAACTGGAATAAAGCGCCCATCCGCAGAGAGAATTTCTGCACTGATATGGGCGTTGAGATTGCCGGGTGCAAGTACTCTCAAAACATATTCCAGTTTGTTTGCTTTGGACTTTTTGGAAATTTGATTTGGAATCGCAGGAATTACTTGAATCTTCGAGGTGCTCTCAACTGAGTTGACCATATCTCCACCCAGGCTGCGCAATCCTTTACCTTGCTCGTCAATGACGAAGGCATTGACACGGCCAGCTCTGGCGAAAACGTGAATTGCAATTGTTGTCTCACCTGGTGCTAATGAATCTAAACCTTGAACACTGTATGTGCGAGCAGGAATTGTTACGACTTTAATTGCTTGCGCGCCAGATTCGCTCCACACTTCAATATCAATGATTGCTTCGCTCAATCCACTATTTACTATAAGAAGGCGTCCTTTACTTGTGATATCAGCTGAACCTCCTACAAACCATTGTGATGAAATTGGGCCAGAACAAATTGTTCCACCCGCCCAACTTCCACTACGGCTTTGCCAAATTGCTGGGGTAATTCCCATCGCATCGATCAAGATTGCATCTTTAGTGATAGGTAGTCGCGCAAAGCCAACGGGAGACATAGTTGTTTTCTTACTGGCCACATATCGATACTGAGTTTTTTTACCGGATACAGAAACTTGCGAGGCCAACCCGGGCAAAGTTGGTGGACAAACCACTATTGGATAATTTTTTGTGTAACCACTCGAAAATACAGAGGAGTCGAGAGTATTACTCACCCCAAGAGTGAGGAGAAGAAGAATCGCAACAATTACAGAGCGTCGCATTTTCATGCTAACTCCTCTTCTGAAATTTCTGATTTACGTCGACCAGCAGGTAGCGCTAATACGATTACGGTAACTAAGAAAATCAGCTGTAAAGAGAGCCAAGCGCGCCGGTTAGTTCCGTCATGAAAAAGGGAAAACTCTCCCCCTGATAACGCTTTAAAAGTAGGTAACCCATTTTCATTCTTAGACTTTTCTAAGTAAGCACCATCTTTGAGAACTTTCCAAGCACGACTGTAATTTTCGGTAAGAGTAAGAGTTCCCGGACCAGGCAAAATAGTTCGGACGCCAATTTCACCACTATCTAGATTTTGTCGCTTTCCATTGAGGTCTGTATAAATCAAACGGCCAGTTGCTCCTGAAACTTTCTAGATAATTCCAGCACTTGTGGCAGAAGTGCGAGTAAACCCACCAAGGCCATCAATTGCTCGTACCACTTCTTCTTTTGCGGGATTCTTCACAAAAATGTATTTGATTCCATAGCTGGAAAAAAGTTCACTTGTCGAAAGCCCAGAACCATCTATGAGTTCTCTCACCGCCGTATCTATAGCGGCTATGGCTTTAGGTG
>CAIOIJ010000038.1 GCA_903858325.1 uncultured Actinomycetes bacterium | reverse complement strand
ACAAAGAATTCCATCTCCATCTGCTCAAATTCACGTGTACGGAAAATGAAGTTTCCTGGCGTAATTTCATTGCGGAAAGACTTTCCAATCTGACCGATACCAAAAGGTGGCTTCTTTCGTGATGTGGTCATTACTTGATCAAAGTTGATAAAAATTCCTTGCGCAGTTTCTGGACGAAGATAAGCAAGTCCAGATTCATCCTCTACTGGTCCAAGATATGTTTTTAGCAAACCACTAAATTGTTTTGGAGTTGTAAACTGACCCTTATTTCCGCAAGCAGGGCAATTGATATCAGTGAGTGATTCTGGCGCCTTCTTATGTTTTGCTTCATATGCTTCTTCTAAATGATCTGCGCGGTATCGCTTATGACATGCGGTGCACTCTGTAAGTGGATCACTAAATGTTGCAACGTGTCCTGATGCTTCCCACACTTCGCGCGCCAAGATCACACATGAATCAAGTCCGACAATATCTTCGCGTCCCATAACCATGGCTTTCCACCATTGGCGCTTTACATTGTTCTTGAGTTCTACTCCAAGTGGGCCGTAATCCCACGATGCACGTAATCCGCCATAAATTTCAGATGAGGGAAATACGAATCCTCGACGCTTTGCGAGTCCAACAATATTTTCTAAACGGTCCGTTGCCACAATAATCTCCATCCGGCTGGCTGTCGGCGAAGAGCAACTGGTGTTACTCCCGTGGCATAAGTTTACTCGTACGCACCGGCTTCATCGATCGCACGTGCCAGTACGGGAATTGCTTCTAACTTCGCGCGAGTGCTGCTGAGTGCGCGGCGATATGAACCAACGTTTTCCCATTGGGTTGTCAGTGCCCACAATTCTGGTTCATCGAGATTTTGTCCGATGAAAGCGCTGATAAAACCGGGTGCGCCCGACAAGACATCCTTGGCTTGCTCAAGTTCGGCCCTAAATTGGGTCGCCTCTCCTAAAGGAATGGAGAATCTGGCAATTGCGAACATAGGTTGAGCGTAGTGCCCTGACTATGAAAATGACAATCATTTTCATTTATGCTACTTTCTATCTATGAATATCGCCATCGGATTAGCAGCACTGACCGCAATTGCAACAACAGCTGGAGGATTTTTAGCAATTCGATCACGAGATCGATTGCATCTAGTCCTTGGGCTATCTGCTGGCCTGCTACTTGGATTAGTGGCCTTCGACTTATTGCCTGAAGTCTTCGAACTCAATACAAATACATTTGGAAATGTACCCGTTGTCTCCATTGCATTTGTAATCGGATTCTTGGCACTGCATTTTGCCGAACAGATTTTTGGTTCGCACGAACCTGCCGAATCTGATTATGGTCATGAGCATAAACATTCAGTAAATATCGCTGGAACTCTGGGCGCACTTGCAATGGGTGGCCATGTCTTCCTTGACGGTATTGCACTTGGACTCTCATTCAAAGTAAGTAATGCCTTAGGTCTTGCAGTATTTGTAGCAATTCTTTCCCATGCATTTAGCGATGGACTCAATACAGTTTCATTACTTATCAAAAGCGGTCACTGGACTAAGAGAGCAATTGCCCTCCTTGGCCTGGATGCAATCATGCGAATCGGTGGAGCGGCACTTGGTACTTATGTCACTATTTCTGATCCAACACTTGCAATTTATTTAGCAATTTTTTCTGGCTTTGTCATTTACCTTGCTACTTCTCACATTTTGCCTGAGGCACACTCTCGCCATCCTTCAAAGATGACAATGCTGGCAACAGTTACAGGTGTTATTGCTATGTGGCTCATTGTTGGAAATATTGGATGAGTCGCTCTAATCCACGCGTTCTAGCAACGCTGGAGCGCGCTGGTGGCTTTGCAAGTGCGCAAGAGGTGTACCAACTCATGCAGCGCGAAGGTGAGCGAATCGGGCTGACCACTGTTTATCGTTCATTGCAATCATTACTCAATGACAAAATAGTTGATCTCTTGCACCGCGAAGATGGTGAAGCCATTTATCGCCTATGCGGTGAATCTCATCATCACCATTTAGTCTGCAAGAGCTGCGGGGATACCGTGGAAATTGAAGGTGGAGCTATTGAAAAATGGGCCAATTCGATGGCGCAAGAACATGGTTTTCGAGAAGTTGGACATACAGCTGAAATCTTTGGCTTATGTTCAAAATGCTAGGCTTTTCCGCTAACGCTTTCAATTCGGTAAAGCTAGGCTTTTCCGAATCTTCTATCTCGTTGTGAGTATTCCTCTATCGCTTTCCATAACGTTTTGCGCGTTACATCTGGCCACAAGACATCCATAAATACAAACTCTGCATAAACGCTTTGCCATGGCAAGAAATTACTGGAGCGCTGCTCCCCTGAAGTTCTCAAGAACAAGTCAACATCACTCATAGTGGGTGAATCTAAATACTTTTGAAAAGTTTTCTCGGTGATTGAATCTGCCTTTACTTTGCCACGTTTTACATCGCGTGCAAGTTCTGCGGCAGCATCTACGATCTCAGAACGCCCACCGTAATTGACGCACATATTGAGTGTAAGAACTTTATTCTTTTTTGTTACTTCTTCGGCTTTCTCTAATTCTGCGATAACGCTGCTCCATAAGCGTTTTGGTCGACCTACCCAGCGAATACGCACACCCATCGCATTCATTTCATCGCGACGACGGCGCAATACATCGCGATTGAATCCCATCAAAAATTTTACTTCTTCGGGAGATCGTCGCCAATTTTCTGTTGAGAATGCATAAGCACTTATCTCTTTGACACCAAATTCAATTGCTCCTTGTACAACATCAAAGAGAGCAGCTTCCCCAGCCTCATGTCCTGCAGTGCGTGGAAGCCCGCGCTCTTTTGCCCAACGCCCATTGCCATCCATAACGATTGCAACGTGATTTGGAATATTCATACTCGCTCCACCATCGGTAAAGATCTAAGCCCTCGCTCTAGGTGCCATTGTAAATAGGCTGCAATCAAACCACTAGCCTCGCGACGATGACGTGCTTCACTATTTTGTGCTGTATCCCAATCGCTACTCAAGAGTGCGCCCATCAGAGTAAGTGTTTCTGGCGCAGGAGTTGCCGAAGCCGATGGTCTGCAATCGTTACATACTGAACCGCCGCCAACGAGTGAGAAGTAACGATGCGGACCAGGTGCTTCACATCGAGAACACACTGTCATTGAAGGTGCGTAACCACCGATTGCAAGTGAGCGAAGCAAGAATGCATCAAGAATTAGTAGTGGGTCGTAACGATTTTCAGAAAGAACTTTCAATCCACCAACAACAAGTTGAAACTCTTGTAGAGCTGGTTCATGTTCGTGAGAGGTAAAGCGTTCGGCCGCTTCCATAATTGCAGCTGCAACGGTCCAGCGTTGATAATCAACGGTCAGCGCTTCGCCGTAATTCATTATTGCTTCAACTTGAGTAACGGTGTCAAAAGTTTTTCCAACATATAGCTGAATATCGACATGGCTGCCTGGCTCAAGGCGCGCGCCAAACTTTGATTTTGTACGACGAACGCCCTTTGCAACGCCACGGATTCGACCATGTTCGCGAGTAAGCATGGTGATGATTCGATCCGCTTCACCCAGTTTCTGAGTGCGCAGAATTACTGCCTCATCCCGATACAAACTCATACGGGCAAAGGTAGCGGTGGGAGTTAGCGAATGGCGCGATTTATCGCAGACACGACCGCCTTGAGTGATGCAGTCGTCGTATTTGGGTCGATTCCAACGCCCCAGAAAACTTCGCCATCGATAGAACACTCAAGATATGCAGCAGCAGATGCATCGCCACCGGCAGATAGAGCATGCTCGTAATAATCGAGAACCTTTACATCAACGCCATAGCTCTGCAAAATATTACAGAAAGCTGCAATCGGTCCGTTTCCCTGACCAGTAAGTTCTTGCTTTACTCCACGATCCAAAATAGAAACCGATAGGTGAACATCTTCATCGAGAACAGAAGTTTGAGATAAACCCTTCAAACGAAAACGACCCCACGGCGCTGAATCCGTTGGTAAATATTCATCTTCAAATATCTCCCACAAATCTTTACCGGTAACTTCGCCGCCCTCTGAATCGGTCTTAGTCTGAACAACTCGACTAAATTCAATTTGGTGGCGGCGAGGAAGATCGAGGTGGTGTTCGTTCTTCATCAAATATGCAACTCCGCCTTTACCCGATTGTGAATTCACACGGATAACCGCTTCATATGAACGGCCAATATCTTTTGGGTCAATGGGTAGATATGGAACTGCCCACGTGAAATCTTCAACCTCTTTACCTGCAGCTTTTGCATCGGCGGCTAGGTGATCGAAACCTTTTTTGATTGCATCCTGGTGCGAGCCAGAAAATGCTGTAAATACTAAGTCGCCACCGTAAGGATGGCGTTCTGGTACGCGTAATTGATTTGCATATTCAACAGTTCGGCGAATCTCATCAATATTTGAAAAATCAATCATTGGATCAATTCCATGGCTGACTAAGTTCATGCCTAGAGTTACCAAGCAAACATTTCCGGTGCGCTCACCATT
>CAIOIJ010000037.1 GCA_903858325.1 uncultured Actinomycetes bacterium | reverse complement strand
TGGAAAATCAGATGTTTTAGTTGCAACAGATGTTGCAGCACGAGGAATTGATATTGATGGCATTACACACGTAATCAACTATCAGTGCCCAGAAGATGAAAAGACGTATGTGCATCGAATTGGTAGAACTGCGCGCGCTGGCGCTGACGGAATTGCAGTGACATTTGTTGATTGGGATGAGCTTGCTCGCTGGAAAATGATTGATTTAGCATTATCTCTTGGTTTACCAGAACCCGAAGAAACGTACTCATCTTCTGAGCATCTCTTTGAAGTCATGAAAATTCCAGCTGGTACTACAGGGCGAATCAATAAAGCAAAAACTGTTGCTGCGCCTGTGAAAAAGGATGCGCCTGTAAAGAAAACAGAGCGGGTCCGTACTCGTAACAAGAAATTCAAGAGCGAAAACTAAATAAGTTCCATTTTTTCTAAAAGCGAATAAGCAGCTTCTCGATAAGCGGCAGCAATTTCGCTGCGATTATTCTGGGTTATCACGGAAGTCGAGTTCATAAGTGATGAATCCACTAAATCCGAATATGGAATCGATGCATCTAGATATTCAAAAGTTTCATCCCACATATTGCTATCACTATTGATTTGGATTTTGATACCGAAAATAGAGTTCTTGGTGGCCAATTTTCTAACTTGATTTGCTCCACGAATTGAATGCAGACTTGAAGAAATAGGAATAACCACCATTTCAGCTGATTCAATTGCCATAAGTAACCGGGGATCAAGCGTTGAAGGTGTATCAAGGAGAATCAGGTCGTAGTCTTTAGGTAAAGTTTCACAGAAGTGCTTCACTGTTCCAATATCAATCAGACTAGATATTCGCGAATCCGAGGCGATGAAATCGAATCTTTCACTCACGGTGAGTATCTGTGATTCGCTCAAAGGTGCGCCTTGCAAATAATGCGCCAAAGTTGTGCGCTCATTCTCTAATCCCAATTGAAAAGTCAAGGCTGTTGCAACATCTAAATCAAGAAGTAGGACTCTCTTTCCGTACTCAGCACAAGCAACGGCTAATGCATGCGCTGATGTTGTTTTGCCCGTGCCACCTGCAACATTTGAGATTGCAACAATCCTGCTCATGCACTCTCCTCTAAGCTCCAACGGCTACGAGCTTTCTTCAACAATGGCGGCTCCATAATTGCAGTTGGAATTAGTGAAAGAGTTGTGCGCGTAGTTCTCAGCGCAATTGTTGTTGCCAATTGCGCACCAGGAAGATTTGGCCAGCCATAAAGTTTGCGCGCCCAAGCAGGAAGTGATGATGCGGCGAGCGTTGCAAGAGTGGCCCAAGCGGGAGCCGCAGGTGTTGCAAAGCGAACCATTTTTGGCATTGGAGGGATGGATAGAAAGAGAGCAGCGCGCTTGGCATCATCCGATGCATACAGCTCTGGTGAGATGGTATGAAAATAATCTTTTAGTTCTTGCAAAGAAATTGGCACATCGTCTCCTGGGATACCAACGAGTTCTGCGAAGGTGCGCATTTGATATACATAGAGATTCTGTTCGTGTTCCGATAAATCTAATCCCGATCGCACAGCGCTATCAAGAAATGAATCAACCATCGCCATGTGCACCCATAAGAGATGATGTGGGTCATCTAATCCCAATTTTGTATGAATTGCCCGCACTCGCGCTGCAAGTTTTTCTGCCTCATCAACTTCACCGAAAGTTATCGTCGAAACGTAGTCGCCAGTTCGTTGCAATCTGCCCCAAGCATCATCTCGAAAATTGGAGTGAGTAGCCACCCCAGCCATTGCAATTGGGTGCAGAGCTTGTTCAAGGAGCGCTCGTATTCCCCCAACGGCCATAGATGGATCCGAGTGAATTTTCCACACAATTGTTTCTGGTGAATAAAGTCCAAGTTCTTTCATAGTTATGCAGCGACAAAACCACGAATTGCATCAACGATCATTTGAACCGCAATTGCTGCAAGAAGTAATCCTGCAATTCTTGCTACAAGAGTTACACCTGCCTCACGAATAACTCGCAAAATAGTTGTTGACGAAAGTAGTGCAAGGGCAATAACTAAGTGCACAGCGACTACTGCTGCGATAAGACCAAAAATATAGGTGGGCGTTGTTGCATCTTGAACAAAGAGCATTGTTGCAACTATCGCACCTGGCCCCGCTAATAAAGGCGTACCAAGTGGAACTAGTGCGACATTTGCATTCTTAGAATCTGAATTTTCGCCGGTACGACCCGTCAAAAGTTCGAGAGAGATAAGCAGAAGCAATAAACCACCTGCTGCTTGAAGCGCACCGATAGAAACATTGAGATACGAGAGAATAAATCGACCGAATAACGCGAAAACAGAGATTACAAGTAGTGAAACTCCAGCTGCTTGTACTGCGAGTTGACGACGTACTTTAGGGCTCTTATCTGCAACCAAACTTAGAAATATTGGTGTTGCACCCGGCGGATCCATAATCACCAAGAGAGTTACGAAGGCTTGAATTGTAAATGTAACTGCGCTCGTTTCTACGAGATTCATACCTTTACCACCCTTCGTTGATCAGATTCTGATTCTAGCCGAAGCCATTGCTCTGGGCTCGTCCAATTTTCACATAAAGAATTCAATTTACCCATACCGTGATAATCGCTAGAACCAGTAATAACTAAATTCTTTTCAATTGCTATTGCGCGCAACATGTCACGTTCTGCCGGGCTATGGTCTCTGTGATCTACTTCGATTCCATTGAGGCCAGCTTCGCACAACTCTTGAAAATCATCACTCACGAGAATTTTTCCTCTATGTGATGCAAAAGCATGTGCAATTACTGCAACTCCTCCAGCACTGCGTATTGCCTTTATTGCATCGGCTGGAGTTGGCGCGGCATGCGAAACATAAAATCTGGATTCATTATGGAGTAGCTCGCTAAAGGCTTCATCCCGCGAAGAAATCACACCATTCTTTACTAGCGCATCAGCTAAATGAGGTCTGCCAAGTGTTGCTCCCGCTGGCTTTACCGCTTCCACATCTTCCATGGAAATAGCTATTCCTTCGCCTTGCATAAGTTCAATCATTTTGCGCATTCGAGGAATGCGTCCATCGCGTGTCTGTTCAAGAAGCAATTGCATCGGTGCATTATTTTCATCAAAAAGTAACCCCAACATATGAACGCTTATTCCATCGTCCGTTAGACAAGAAATTTCAGCACCTAGAACTAATTCTAAATTTCCGCGCAAAGCTTGGCGCGCTTCACTCCAACCGGAAGTCGTGTCATGATCTGTAATCGCTAGAACACTAATTCCTTGTGAAAGCGCCTTGTTTATGAGTTCTCGCGGCGTATCTGTGCCGTCGCTACATGTGGTGTGAGTATGCAGATCAATCATTGGCTTCTGCCCGATCAACTCGTGTGCGTAATACAACAAGTACGCAGCCAAAAAGAATAAGGGCGATACCCGGAATTATTCCAAGTGGTGGTTTCTGACCAAGCCACCACACAGCAAGAATTGAACTTACTGGAACTTCGAAAAAGACAATCAGTGAAACTACAGCTGGAGAAACGCGTTTGAGTGCAGCATTGAACATTGTGTGACCCAAAATTTGAGCACCCAGAATTAGTCCAAGGACAATCCACCATTGCTTCGCAGTGAAATGCAGAATTTCATCGCCTGCGATAATCGCCATAGGCAAAGCAGTGATTGCGCAAACAAAATAACAAATGGTTGTGTAAGTTGTTGTTTCGATTGTTCGTTGTGCTTTTGAGCCCGCCATCATGTAGAGCGCTGCAAGTGCTGCTGAAACTAATGAGGCGATATCTCCTAAGAAATTTCTTAGTGAAATGTGTAAATCAATTCCGGATATAAGTAAAACGCCAGAAAAACTAACGATCATTCCAAACCATGCACGTGAAGGTATGTGCCCACCACTCATCTTCACAAAGAGCGCGGCAAAAATTGGTTGTAGCGCAACAATTGCAGTTCCTGCAGCAACACTTGTCATACGCATCGCTAAAAAGAATCCATAGAAATGAAGTGCGAGAGTTACGCCCGCAATTGCTGCCCATTTCATTCCTTCACGATGACTCTTGAGATGAGTGTGACGAATTGCAAAAGGTAGAGTCATAAGCGAGCCGCCAAGATTTCTCCAAAAAATTAGAGACAAGACAGGCATAGAACTCATTGCTATGAGTGGCCCTGATGTTCCGATTCCAATGATCCCAAGGCCTAATCGAATGAGGTCGGGACGCGCAGGGATGGCTATATGGCTATCTCGTGTGTGAGGCTGCATTAGGCAAAGGTATCTACTGCTTGCCACTAATACGAAAGCGAGAGTTCATCTTTAGAGGTTACCCTTAGCCCATGAGCGGAAACTTGATAAAACGAGTATTTCTCGCCCGTCTTGCAGGCACAGCGGTCTTTGACCCCAATGGTGATCCAGTAGGTAAGGTGCGAGATGCTGTCGCGACCCTGCGTTCTAATAATCAACCACCTAGAGTTCTGGGTTTAGTTGTTGAAGTGCCACTACGTCGACGTGTATTTGTTCCAATCACTCGCGTTACTTCGATTGAAAGCGGCACAGTTGTTATTACCGGTTTACTCAACATGCGTCGCTTCGATACCCGCGCTGGTGAATTATTGGTTCTTGGTGAACTAGTCGACCGATCAATCACTCTCGTAGATTCAGATGAAAAAGTTGTTGTTGAAGATATGGGTATGGAACAAAACCGCACTGGCGATTGGTTGATTACTAAAGTCCACATAATGCGCAAAGGTCATGGCCTGCGACGTAAAGGCGCAACTTCTACAGTTGCTTGGGAAGAAGTGACTGGTTTTGCTCTACACGAACCAAATCAAGGTGTAACCAATTTACTTTCAACTCTTTCTAATCTTCGCGCCGCAGACCTTGCAGCAGTACTTCAAGATTTGGCTCCCAAGCGTCGAGTTGAAGTCGCTGGCGCACTCAATGACGAACGACTTGCAGATGTTCTCGAAGAAATGGATGAGAAAAGTCGCGTTGCACTCCTTGCCGAACTAGAAGGTGAGCGCGCAGCTGACGTCCTTGGCGAGATGGATCCTGATGATGCTGCCGACTTGCTTCGTGAAGTTGGTGCCGAGCGAGCTCAAGCACTTATCGATTTGATGGAACCTGAAGATGCTGAAGATGTACTTCGTTTGATGAATTACGAAGATTATTCAGCCGGCGGAATGATGACAACTGAGCCAATCATTTTGAGCGCCGATTCAACTGTTGCAGATGCTCTTGCTGCAGTGCGTCAGAGTGAAATCTCTCCAGCACTTGCATCTCAAATTTTTATCTGCCGACAACCCTTAGAAACGCCAACTGGTCGCTTCATCGGTATGGCACATTACCAACGCCTATTGCGCGAACCGCCTTCAACTTTGCTTGGTTCAATCGTTGATACTGATACTCAAGGACTCAACCCAGATGCAACGCTCAATGAAGTTTCATCTTATTTAGCAAGCTATAACTTGCTTTCTGTGCCAGTTATCGATGCTAATGATCGATTGCTTGGCGCAGTCACCGTCGATGACGTTCTCGATCACTTGTTACCTGAGAATTGGCGACATGATCATCGTGAAACTGCACGAACACAAGTAGATATTTCACAATTGGAAAAGGAGGACATCCACGATGGCTCGCAATAATCAACTAGATACTCCACGCGAAACACGTCGTTCGCTACGTCCTAATGTCGACCCAGAAACTTTTGGTCGTCTCTCTGAAAATTTTGCACGCTTCTTAGGTACTGCGCGATTCTTGGTATACATGACATTCTTTGTCGGTTTCTGGGTACTTTGGAATACCTTGGCGCCGATGAATATGCGATGGGATTCGTACCCATTTATTTTCTTGACTCTGATTCTTTCGCTTCAAGCATCTTATGCAGCCCCACTTATTCTCTTAGCTCAAAATCGCCAAGCAGATCGCGACCGCATTCAGCTCAATGAAGATCGCGCTCGAAATGATCGAAGCATTGCTGATACCGAATATTTGACTCGCGAATTGGCAAGTCTGCGTATTTCATTAGGTGAAGTTGCAACGCGTGACTTTGTACGAAGTGAGATTGCCGAACTCTTGGAAGAAATGATCAAAGAGTTACGTAGCAAGCCCCAAGCGAACTCCTAATAAGGATTTCTTCCTAACAATTAGCTGATCTGCAATTTCATTTATCGCAATCGCCGCTGCCGACTCTGGGTGTTCTGCAATAACAGGCTTGCCTGTATCTCCACCAGTTCGCAAATCTGGACTAAATGGAATCTTTCCAAGTAACGGAACATCGGTTCCAACTAATTCTGAAAGTCTGCGAGCAGTTTCTTCGCCACCGCCAGTGCCAAATAAAGAAATAGATTCGCCGCACTTGGGACATGGGAAAGCTGACATATTTTCAATTACTCCAACGACATGCTGTTTCATTTGATGTGCAATTCTTCCTGCGCGTTCAGCAACTTCTGCGGCGGCAACCTGCGGTGTTGTCACAACTAAAATTTCTGATGAAGGAATGAGTTGTCCTAATGAAATGGCTAAATCACCAGTTCCGGGTGGTAAATCAATGAGCAAAAGATCGAGATCACCCCAATATGCATCTGAAAGTAATTGTTCTAGTACGCGATGTAGCAGCGGGCCACGATATGCGACGGCATCGGAGCGTTCTGGTTTGAACATCTCCATAGAAACAGTTTTTACGCCATACGATTCAAGTGGAATAAACATCTGATCAATTGCAGTTGGTCGCTGATTCATAAGACCCATCAAGCGGGGAATTGAGTGACCATAAACATCAGCATCGAGAATTCCGACTCTCAATCCTTTTTTCGCTGCAGCAATTGCCAAATTACATGTGAGAGATGACTTACCAACTCCACCCTTACCTGAAGATATTCCTAATACTCGGGTAAGTGAATCAGGTTGTGCGAATGGAATGAATTTTTCGCGACCGCCGCGGAGCAATTTCTTTACATTGTTACGTTGTTCTTCTGACATAACGCCAAAATTGAGAGAAATGCTTTCTACTTCTGCAATTGTCGAAACTGCTTTTGTTATATCGCTTCGTAATCTATCTTGCATTGGACAGCCAGAGATTGTGAGCAAGATAGTTAGTGAGGCAATTCCTTTTTCGAACGAAACTGATTCGACCATACCTAATTCAGGAAGTGCGCGGTGGAGCTCTGGATCTTGAACAGTGGCAAGAGCTTCATGGATCTGCTCAATTATTGTCATAGGAGATCCGGATCAATTTTGCTATTTATTTTCTTACGTGTTGGCTTTTCGCTCTCATCTAGTGCGTCAGCTAATTGCTTTTTGATAAATGTTTTTGGGTGCAAATCTGCAGGCTGTAAGTTCTCAAATCCCGGTCCAAGATTGTCGCGTAATTCTGCAGTTGCACTTTGGGAGAGCGCACGTAACTTCTTTACCCACTTTGCAGCCTCAGCAGCAACATGCGGCAAGCGCTCTGGGCCAACCAGTATTACACCCAGAATAGCTAGGCCTAATATTTCGCCTGCGCCGATATCGAAAAACATGTTGTTAGCCTATCCGCACTTTCGCAGAACTACACAATCAGTTAGTCGATGCAACGAGTTTGAGTGATACCTCTGTGCTCTTACCATTGCGCAAATATGTGAGTTTTACTGTATCGCCCACTTCGTGAGATCTAACGGCAACAATGAGTTCATCTGCTGACGTGATTGCGATTCCTTGGAAATGAGTAATGAGATCACCCGCACGAATTCCTGCTCTCTCCGCTGGCCCACCCTTGAGAATTGCAGTTGGTGTTGATGCAACTTGTGCACCTTCTCCTGTTGCTGCCATGTTCAAAGAAAGACCCATCATTGGATACGTGGCTTTGCCGCTTTTGATGAGTTGCTGCGCAGTATGACGCGCCTGATTAATGGGAATTGCAAATCCAAGTCCGATCGAACCTACTTGTGAGCCAGTTGATGCGCCAAGGGATGCGATTGCGGAATTTACTCCGATAACCGCACCAGTTGCATCGACAAGTGGTCCACCAGAATTTCCGGGATTGATTGCAGCATCGGTTTGAAGGGCGTTGATAAATGAACTTTCAGAACCATTACTTCCCGCAGTTACTGCACGATTTTTTGCGCTAATAATTCCAAGAGTGACTGTGCCAGAAAGCCCTAAAGGTGAACCAATTGCAATTACTGAATCTCCTACAGCCACTTTGTCGCTATCGCCAAATTGCAAAGCAGGAAGATTTACCGCGCTAATTTTTATAACTGCCAAGTCATATGAAGCATCTCGTCCAACAATAGTTCCAGAATAATTCTCACCATCATTGAGAGTAACTCGAATAGATCCGCCAAATTCGGCGACATCGGTTACTACGTGATTATTTGTAAGAATCATGCCATTGCTATCAATGACAAAACCTGAACCTGTTCCTCCTCCAGAATTGGTTCGAGTTGAGATTGAAACTACTGAAGGTAAAACGCGCTTTGCAATACCTGCAACTGAATCAGGCGCTCTTTCAATAGTGCTGCTTGAACTTACAATATTAGCTCGATAAGGAAACCAACCGGTGGATGCATTTGAACCGAGAATTCCTCCGATAATTCCTGCAATAAGTGCAACAAAAACTAAATTGAGCGGAGTCGATTTCTTTTTCTGGACTGGAGATTCCCACCAAGGATTTATATCACTGACTTTTTCACGAGGAAATTTCATACTTTGATTCTGCTACACCTTCGTGGCAAGTAACAAACCATCGCCCGTTGGAATGAGTGAACTCACCCAATCTTCGCTGCCCGCTCTAATAATTTTCCCAGCATCGCGAAGTGCAACAGTCTTTGCATCCCTTTGCGCTGGATCTTGCACTTTTGCACCGCCAAAGTAATTATCAATCACTAGGACACCACCACTTCGCAAAATACGGTGTGCTTCACCAATAACAAATGACAAATCTTCGGGATTATGGCGTAACACCACTAAGTCATAAGCGCGATCAGTCAACTTGGTCATGACATCAGGAATTGAATTTGTTATCAAACGAAAACGAGATTGTTCAATATCTGCATCTTGTAGTGCAAGTTTTGCAATTTGAGTATGTTCCATTTCATCATCGATGGAAGTGAGCGTTCCGCTTTTCATCATTCCTTTGAGCAACCAGAGTGAACCAACTCCGGATGCAGTACCTACTTCTACAACTGATTGCGCTTTGAGTAGATGTGCAAGGAATCGCAAATAAGCGCCAGCACCAGGAGTTGTATCTATTACACCTAGCTCTACACCACGAGCCCTTGCTTGACTCATTTCAAAATCTTCAGCAATAAAACTCTCCGAAAATGCATGTGGGTCTTGTCGCATCACAGTGACATTATCCAATCAGTTAGCAAGCGAACACCGAAACCGGTTCCACCTTTTGGGTTCTCCCCTGCATCAACTTCGCTGCGCGCAGTTCCTGCAATATCTAAATGAACCCAACGACGATCACCCACGAATTTTTCGAGGAAGAGCGCAGCGGTAACAGAGCCAGCTGAATACTTTGCTTTATCAGCAGTGTGATTGAAATCGGCGATATCACTTTCTAATGAATCTTGATAATCATCAATAAGTGGCATGTGCCAGACTTTGTCACCTGACGCTTCACCGATTGCCACTAATTCTTTAGCAAGTGCGTTATCGCGTGTATACATCGCAGCATATTGACGACCGAGGCCAAGAGTTGCAGCACCAGTCAAAGTTGCAATATCGACAACATAATCAGGATCTAGATTCTTGTCTGCATAAGCAAGGCCATCGGCCAGGACTAAACGACCTTCTGCATCAGTATTTATCACTTCAACTGTTGTCCCACCAAAGTGCGTAATGACATCACTAGGGCGCTGCGAAGTTCCAGATAAGGCATTTTCTGCCAACATCATGAGAGCAGTAACTCTGATTTTTGGTTGCAATTGAGAAATAGCGCAAACGGTTGCAAGAATTGCTGCAGCTCCTGCCATATCGCTTTTCATTGCAATCATCGTGTCGTATGGACGCTTGAGGGAGACTCCGCCTGTATCAAAAGTAATTCCCTTGCCGACTAAAACAACGTGTTCTAGCGCCCCGGCATTCTTCTTAGCGCTTCGAGGAGTGTAGGAAAGTTCAACGAAGCGAGGGCCTGGCTTAGGTGATGAGTTTCCGACTGCGCGCAAACCGCCAAATTGTGCGAGCTCTTTACCTGCAAGCACTTTGACTTCAAATCCAAATTCTTTTCCGAGGTCGACTGCTTGCTTGGCAAGCCATGAGGGATTCTTGATATTTGAAGGCGTATGCACGAAGTCACGTGCTGTGCAGATTGCTTTTGCAATAACAACTGCATCATCGAGGGTTTCTTGATCATTAGTCGCAATGAGGAATTCTGGGAATTTTACATCTTTATCACTTTTCAAATTCCATACATATGAACCCAATGAAAGCGAAACAGCATAAGCATGTAATTCATCTACTCCATCGGTACAAGCAGAAAAAACTTTAATGTTTTTCCCCCGCACTTTTCTACCGACTGCAGCAGCAGCCAATCGGATAGAGCCAAGACTCTTATCTCCTAGACCAACAAAGAAAATTCGTTCAGTTTCAGAATCCGTTGCACTGACTGGAATTTCAAAAAGTTCGCCAGCTTTCCCACTAGGAGAGAAAAAAGAAAGCTCATCGAGTAATGCCAGATCAAAATGTTTTGCTATTGTCGAAACTAATTGTGAAGGCCCTTCAATTATAAATTCATCATTACTATTCTTCGAAAAGGCGAGCGCGATTGCTTGCGAGCGCGCAGCACTCTCTACATTCATCGGTGCTGATTGTGCAAAAGCAACTTTCATAGCGCTAAAAGTAACGCTCTATTTTTTGATGAGAGCGACAGCTGCATGTAGCGCGGCGCTGAGATTATTTGCCTCTTCGGCATTCATTTCAACAACTAAGCGTCCGCCACCTTCGAGCGGAATTCGCATAACAAGAGAACGAGCCTCTTTTGTAACTTCCATGGGTCCATCGCCAGTGCGGGGTTTCATGGCAGCCATCTGGTCACTCCTTAGTTGGCTCACCTCGCGCACTCAGAAGCGCTACGTAGCAAGCATGGTTATAAGAGGAGAAGTATCTCGCATAAGGCACACTTGCGCGAAATCGTGCTTACTTCAGGCCGAGAATGAGGCTAATTCGCCCTTTTCCGCTAATTATGAGCGCACTCACGGAGCGTTCTGGAACTCCCAATAGTGAGGCAATCTCCTGCGCTGACATTGATTTCATAAAATGCATAGTCAAAATAATGCGCTCCTCTTCGGGCAGCGAGGCAAGGGCCTGTGCCACTGTTTGAGGTTCGCTCATAATGGATGAGATTACTCGCCTGATCTGCCATGCCTAGCAAGGGCTCGTGCAAGCCTGTTCAAAGAGATTTTTACGCCGAAATAGAGGCCTGGGCGTATGAGCAGAAAGAGTACTTTTGGCGCGATAACAATTTCAGACCAATGAAAGAGTGTTTCCTCTTCATCAATTTTCTCTAAGCGAAATAAGCCCGTGCCTTTAATGATGGCACCCGTGTGAAGAACTTCGCAGGAGTATGGAGGATTCCACTCTGTTACTCGCATTGAATCCAATATTCCAAAAAACTTCTTGCGTGGAAATAGTCCAGTGAAAGCTTCAATCTCTGTGCCAACACCTTCACGGATTTGCGATGTGACCCATACTTGAGTTTGCAACATCCAATCACTTTGAGATTCCCAATCTTGAATCGATTGCCAAGCTCTATCAATTGAAACTGGAAGTTTTACTGTTATTGCGAGTGAATTATTCATCTATTTGCACGCAGCAATTGCTTGCTCGACCGTTGTGCACCATGTGACGAGTTCGCGCATTCCGGGTTTAATAAAATTTTCAACCTCTAAGTGATTTATCAATTCATGTAGTGGAGAATACAAACCAAATGGATCCAAAATAATTACTGGCTTGTTGTGGAATTTCAAATATCTTCCGACCCAAATTTCAAAGAATTCTTCGAGCGTGCCAGCGCCCCCTGGCAACGTAATAAATGCATCTGAAATATCGGTAATCATTGCTTTGCGCTCGCCCATTGTTTCGACAATATGAAGTTCATCGCTATCGTGGTCTGCGAATTCAATATCGACCAAAGCCTGCGGAATCACACCGATTGTTATGCCATTACATTCTCTTGCTCCGCGCGCAACAGCACCCATCATTGAAATATGGCCGCCGCCGGTAACGAGTTCCCAAGTATTTTCACCAATTGCTTGCCCAAGTTGGTACGCCAACTCAACATATTTATTGTCGATAGTCGGTGACGAGGAGCAAAATACGGCGATACGCATGAGAGTAAGAATAGGGGTTAGGCTTAGCCCATGAGTATGCATGCATCTGGTCATGGAATCGCCACGATAGCCAATGGAGTAGTTCTCGATACCTGGTTTGCGCAGCCAACCCTTGCTCCCCTTTCTGCAGTGCCTTCCGAACTGAACGCACTCGTAGGTAAAGATGAAATTCGCGGAGTTTCAAAAGAGCTCGTAAGTATTGAGATTGAGCTTGATAAGGCTCCTGCATCAGTAAGTGATGCATATCTTCGACTACATCTTCTCTCGCACCGACTTGTAAAGCCGCATGGCCTCAACCTCGATGGAATTTTTGGCATTCTCAATAATGTTGTTTGGACTTCATATGGTCCTTGCGCAGTTGAAGGTTTTGAACTTACTCGCGCGAAACTAAAAGCTGCATATGGA
>CAIOIJ010000036.1 GCA_903858325.1 uncultured Actinomycetes bacterium | reverse complement strand
TCTATATGGGTAGCCCCTGCATGGCGTGAGGCATTGCGAATTACTTCTGTTGCGATTCGTAGAAGTTCAAAGGCTTGGGTGTGGGTCAGGGTGGGAGTTTGTGTTGCGGTGATTGTGGTGTTGGGAAAAATTTCGTGGGCGATTGTTTTTAGTGAATCTAAGAAATCTATGGGTGCGCTATTGCGAAGTGTGAATATTTCATCGCGCACTTTAGTAATGAGGTCAGTGACACCAAAACGAAGTGTGCGCAGGTCTATGCGCGTTTGTGTGGGTGTATCGGCTTTGCCGAGCACCATATCCAGGGTGTAACCAAAGGCAACTAAGTCTTGGGCTATGCCGTCGTGGAGCTCTTGGGCAATACGGGTTCGTTCTGCGTTATTTAGCAAAGAGTTGCGCGATTTCTGGCGCGAACTCTTGGTTGATAACGTGACGCTTGAGAGAAAGTTTTGCGGTCAAGTGTCCGCCAGCGATTGTGAAATCGGTTGGCAAGATTGCGAACTTACGAATTGATTCGGCTTTACTAACTGCTTTGTTGGCTTCATCTACTGCAGTTTGGATAACTGCAATGAGGTCGGGATCATTTGCAAGATCGGCCATTGATGCGCCAGCTTTATTGTTATTTGCAACCCAGCCTTTGAGCATGTCTTGATCAATGGTGATTAGTGCTGCGATAAATGGTTGGTTATCACCCAGGACGATGCACTGTGAAACAAGTGGGTGTGCGCGAAGACGATCTTCAAGAACTGCTGGGGCAACATTCTTGCCACCTGCTGTGACGATAAGTTCTTTCTTACGACCAACGATGTAGAGATAACCCTGATCATCTAACTTGCCAAGGTCTCCTGATTTAAACCAACGGTCAGATGTAAATACTTCTGAATTAGCTTTATCGTTTTGCCAGTAACCATTCATAACAATGGGGCCGCTAATGAGAACTTCGCCATCTTCGGCAATCTTGATAGATGTTCCAGGAATTGGGCGACCAACAGAACCAACGCGGTGATGTCCGGTGAGGTTAAGCGTTGCACCTGCAGTTGTTTCGGTGAGGCCATAGCCTTCCAAAATTGTTACGCCAGCGCCGCGATAGAAATGTCCGAGGCGCTCACCAAGGGGTGCGCCGCCAGAGATTGCTGCTTCAACGCGTCCACCCATACCAGCGCGAATCTTTGAGAAAACTAACTTGTCAAAGAGTGTGTGCTTGATTTTGAGAACAGGGGAGATGCTTTTAGTGTCGAGGGCTTGCGAGTATGCGATTGCAACTTCGGCAGCGGCTCTAAAGATTTTTCCTTTGCCAGCAGCTTCTGCCTTAGCTTCGGCGCCGTTATAAATCTTTTCAAAGATACGAGGAACTGCAAGGACGAAAGTTGGTTTGAACGATGCAAGATCTTTAGGAAGTCTGCCAACTGGGTCGCTGCAATGCGCTAAGTGCAGACCTGCGCGGATAGCACCGATTTGAACCATGCGGCCAAAGACGTGGGCAACGGGTAGGAATAGAAGCGTTGAACCACCGGGGCGTAAGAATAAATCAGCTGCACCGACTACAACGTTTCCGCACTCTGCAATGAAGTTAGCGTGTGTAAGTACAACGCCCTTTGGTTTACCTGTTGTGCCCGATGTGTAGATAAGGGTTGCAACAGAGTCTGGGATAAGGGAGGTGCGGCGCTTATCAATCTCTTCGTTAGAGATATTGGCGCCAGCTTTTGTAAGAACTCCCAAGACATCCTCGGTCATGGTCCATACAAGTTTTGTGTGTGATGGCAGAACAGTTTGAACTAAATCGCGATGCGTTGGAGTTTCGGCGATGATTGCAACGGAGCCCGAGTCGTTGAGGATCCATTCGATTTGTTCGGCCGATGATGTTTCATAAATTGGAACAACGCAGCCACCTGCATACCAAATAGCGAAATCGAGAATGGTCCACTCATAACGTGTGCGCGCCATAATGGCTACGCGATCGCCGACATTGATACCCGATGCAATAAGACCCTTTGCAACTGCGCGAATCTCATGTTCAACTTCTAGAGCGGTAACGGGTTGCCATCCATCGCCAAGGGGACGAGACATCGTGATGCGGCTGGGTTCGAGGGATGCACGCTCAGAGATGTAGTTAGTCAGGTTTCCTGTGGCAGGAACTTCTACGAGGGCTGGGACGTTGATTTCGTTCATGGGGGCAAGATTAGTGCGGGAATTGAGATTTATGGAAGAGGGTAACCTTGCTCCATGGCCGATTTCAGCAGCGCAACAATTACCGTAGATGCACCCCTTGCCCAAGTAGCCCAGACTCTTTTCGATATTGAAAAATATCCAACATGGTCTACCGCCATCAAGAGCTCCTCGGTGCTCACTCGCGATGACCAAGGACGAGTGCTCCAGGCAAAGCTCACTATTGATGCTGGCATGATGAAAGACCATGTTGTATTGGATTACGACTGGGCGCTGGCTCCAGGAAAACTAACTTTTTCGCTCAGCGATGCAGATCTACTGACTTCAATGGATGGCGCTTATGTCATCACTACAATTGATGCTGACACGACGCAAGTAACGTATGAATTATCAGTAGCAATATCTATGCCAATTCCCGCAATGATGCGCACAAAGGCTGAGAAGACCGTAATTGATCAAGCACTTGCTCAATTGAAAGCGCATCTAGAGGGGTAATACAGATACATGGCTAACCAGAACTCTGCCGGATCAGATTTAACAATTGGTATCGATGTCGGCGGAACTAAAGTTCTGGGTGGCGTAGTAGATAAGAATGGAAAAGTTTTACAGACTTCACGTCGCGATACACCGCGACAAGGTGGAGATGATTTATTGGCAGTTATTGCCGATATTGCTAAAGAACTAATGGCAGCCCATCCTGTTTCATCGGTTGGTGTATCTGCTGCAGGTTTTGTCTCATCTGATCGAAAGACAATGCTTGCAACACCCAACATTGCTGGTTGGAATGGCGTGAATTTAGATGATGAATTAGTAAAACTTATTGGTCTGCCCATTGTTATTGAAAATGATGCCAATGCTGCGGCATGGGGCGAGGCAAAGTTTGGCGCGGGGCGCGCACACAATCACATGGTGCTACTAACAATTGGTACAGGTATTGGTTGCGGAATTGTTGTCAACGGCGAATTACATAGAGGTGCATTTGGAACCGCGGCTGAAGTTGGCCATTTCCGTGTCGTGCCAGAAGGACATTTGTGTGGATGTGGCGCTCGCGGATGTTTTGAACAATACGCATCAGGTAATGCCTTGCTGCGCCATGCGCGCGCGGCGATCAATGCCAGCCATGATTTAGCGCGTAACTTGTTATCTCGCGGGGATGGAACTGTTGGTGGACTCACAGGTAGCGCAATTACTGATGCTGCTCGCGATGGCGACCCAGTTGCATTGGCAGCATTTAATACAACTGCGCAGTGGTTAGGTGCAGGTATTGCATCACTAGCCGTTATTTTGGATCCTGCTTGCGTAATTTTGGGCGGGGGAGTAATTGATGCTGGCGAAATTTTGCTTGCACCAACGCGCGAAGCGATGGAGCGTTACATGCCATTTTCGGGCAAGCACCCATCACCTGAAATTTTTGCAGCACACCTTGGCAATGAAGCAGGCCTTGTTGGTGTTGCAGATCTAGCCAGACTTTAGTTATTCGCCGGGATAAGTAATTCCCGTTTGCTTGCGGATCTCATCCATCATCACCATGATCTCAAGAGTTGCAGCTGGTGTAAGAATTGGTGATTCCTTCAAGCCGGCTTGAACGCAGCGAGCAAACTCCGCAGCTTGTTCGCGAAGACCGTGGCCTTTGTAATCTTTAGCAAATTCAGTCGTTTCGCCATTATGAATAACGAGGCGGAAAGATGATGGCGCGTAGAAAGGTCCATCAATTTCAATGCGGCCATTGCGTCCGGCAATAACGGCGGCAGTGGGAGTTGCTGCGATCATATTTGTCATAATCGTTGCTTGCGCGCCATTGGAATAATCAAAGATTGCGCTGCATGAATTATCTACATTGTGCTGAGTCAGTGATGCAGTTGCGCAAATTCTTTGCGGAACGCCTAAGACCATATGCGCAAATGAGACAGGGTAGATACCAAGATCGAGAAGTGCACCGCCGCCAAGTTCTGGCTTCCAGTGGCGATCATTGCCGTAGTCGGCAAGGCGTTGTCCATGATCTGCTTGTACAGAAATAATTTCACCTAGAACACCGCTTGCAATTATTTCGCGCACCTTGATCATGTGAGGAACAAAGCGAGCCCACATAGCTTCCATGAGCATAAGATTATTTTTCTTAGCGCAATCAATCATCTCTTTCGCCTCTTTGGCATTGATTGCAAATACTTTTTCACATAGAACCGGCTTGCCAGCATTGAGAGCAAGAAGGGTGTTCTCTTTATGCATTGGGTGCGGTGTTGCTACATAAATTCCATCGATTGTTGGGTCGGCAACTAATTCTTCATAACTTCCGTAAGCCTTACATCCAGGAAATTCATCGGCAAAGCGCTGCGCACTAGTGATGTTGCGGCTACCAACTGCTGCAACGATATGGTCATTGAAGAAACCAAGATCGCGTGCAAAAGATGTTGCGATTCCGCCGGTACTAATAATTCCCCATCTAAATTCTTTGCTCATAGAAATAGCCTAAAGGAATTTAGAGATGAGCGCCATCGTCGTCATCGCGCGGACCACCGCGATAAAACCAACGCTCTAGTGCCTCCTTCATTGAAATAAAAAAATCTCTGGGGGACTGACGCGGTAATTTCGGTGGAAGATAATAATTTTCATCAACTGCGTTTTCTAAATCGTCTAGATAAGTATTGGGAGTCGATTCATCCAGGGATAAACCTTCGACCATCGAATCAAATTCGGCGCGGATCAGCTCTTCGTCATCGAAGTCATCGGAGGGGTTTCTGGCCACGCTCAAATAGTGGCATAGTGGCCCAGAGACGCTAAATTAGAGCCTCGAACACGCTTACAGAGTGAGGAGTCAGGCGATGCTGAGCAATCTTCCATACGGCACGCTACGCGCCTTCCTAACGCCATTTTTGATGATCTTGTTTCGCCCGAAAGTAAAAGGGCTTCGCAATGTTCCCGCCAAGGGGCCACTCATTATTGCCTCTAACCATTTATCGTTTAGCGATTCAATCTTTATGCCACTCGTTGTTCCGCGCAAAGTTACTTTTTTAGCAAAGAGTGAATATTTCACATCACCTGGACCAAAAGGTTTATTGAAAAAACTTACTTTTATTGCACTCGGTCAAGTACCTGTTGATCGCTCGGGTGGACGCCGAAGTGAAGCTGCGTTAATTACTGGTCTCAAAGTTTTAGCAGATGGTGATTGCCTCGGAATTTATCCTGAAGGCACACGATCACCCGATGGACGTTTGTATAAGGCGCGTACAGGTATTGCCCGCCTTGCAATTGAATCAGGTGCACCAGTGATTCCGGTTGCGATGTCTAATACAGAAAAGATTCAACCAACGGGAACCGTGATTCCTAAAGTTGCTCGTGTTGGAATGAAATTTGGTGAGCCAATGTATTTCGATGGCGATTCAACAGATTTGCTCCATTTGCGCGATGTTGCAGATCAAATTATGAAGCGCATCCAAGAGCTATCAGGTCAAGAATATGTTGACACGTATGCACCGAAGAAAAAGAGCTCTGAGGACGAAGACTAAGCGTTATAGAAAAAGACCCCGCCATTTCTGACGAGGTCTAATCCTTGTAGCTCAATTGCGGCAGCTTTCCGACAAGAAAAAGATAGCAGTTTAGGCGTTATCCAATGCACTGCGCTCGTTGAGGTAAATACATGTTGTACACGTTGGCCCTGAATCTGGAAGATCGCCCTCTAGTACTTCAATGAATTCACCGATAACGCGCAAGAAATTAGCTTGATCGCGCTCGACAGGTAAATACTTTTGGAAAACACCAAAGCCGTAATTTTCTAATGAATCACCAACGGCGTGTGTTGGCTTCCAAACAAGGAGACCCATCGATGCCACAGTCTGTGCGCGACCTGCTGCAGGATTTTCTAATGAGTATGCATAAGCTTCAAGTTGTGGGGAGTAGAACTGTCCATTGTCGCGTTCGGAATCCGAGACTTTGCAATCAATCAAACCGATAGTGCCATCGTCATTTGTTGAAACAAGATCGTATTTACCAAGGATGCGCCAGCGAGATTCAACGCCATTGACCATCAGTGGCTTGCTCTTTACCCATTCGCCCCACTTTGTAACTTTGCC
>CAIOIJ010000035.1 GCA_903858325.1 uncultured Actinomycetes bacterium | reverse complement strand
GAACGATGCAACTAATACCGAACCGACTTTGCGAGCGATTTCTGCATTACCGCCCTCTTCGCGATTTAAATCTTCGGCCGCTTGAGCAGAACGTGTGTCATTCCATAACAGGGCTGGTCGAATAACTTGCCCATCGTTATCAAGTGCGACCATTCCATGTTGTTGTCCGGCAATAGAAATAGCTGCAACATCATCTAGTCCGCCGGCAACTTTTATCGCATCTTCAAGGGCGTTCTTCCAATGAATGGGATCAACTTCAGCGCCATCAGGATGTGGTGCACGACCTTGGCGCAGCAGTTGGCCCGTGTGAGCATCGCGCATGACTATTTTTACCGACTGAGTAGAAGAATCCACTCCGGCGATGATTTGTTGATTGCCCATGTAGCAAGGCTAGACTGTTCCAGTCAGCGTTGACCACAGGCCGGGCGCTTTTAATAGCTCGAGCCCTTCATCATTTTTCATCTCAATGGAGTTAATAATGCGTATTGGTGTCCTTACTGGTGGCGGAGATTGCCCAGGTCTAAATGCTGTAATCCGTGCCGTAGTTCGTAAAGGCGTAAAAGAATATGGACATGAGTTTGTAGGTTTCCGCGATGGTTGGAAAGGCCCGCTTGAAGGCCTAACAATGCCACTCAATATTGAAACAACTCGTGGAATATTGCCTCGCGGAGGAACAATCCTAGGTTCTTCACGTACTAACCCTTTTAAGATCGATGGTGGCGTTGAAAAGATTAAGGACAATCTTGCAAAAGCTGGGATCGATGCACTTATTGCAATCGGTGGCGAAGACACTTTAGGCGTTGCAACAAAACTTGATTCACTTGGCGTAAAAGTTATTGGTGTTCCAAAGACTATTGATAACGACTTGAATAATACTGACTACACATTTGGTTTTGATACTGCAGTTAACATCGCTGTAGAGGCAATCGATCGACTGCACACAACTGCAGAATCGCATCACCGTGCACTCATTGTTGAGGTAATGGGTCGCCATGCTGGTTGGATTGCTCTGCACTCAGGTCTTGCGGGCGGTGCAGCATGTATTTTGATTCCAGAACAGAAATTCTCAATCGAAAAGGTTTGCGAATGGGTTGAATCTCGATTTAAATCTCACTACGCACCAATCATTGTTATTGCAGAAGGCGCTATTCCTCAAGAGGGTGATATGGTGACAAAGGATCAGACACTTGATTCATTTGGTCACGTGAAACTTTCAGGTATTGGCGATTGGCTCGCTAGTGAGATAGAAACACGCACTGGCAAGGAAGCTCGTACATCTGTTTTGGGACACATCCAACGCGGTGGATCTCCAACAGCATTTGACCGTGTACTTGCTACACGTTTTGGACTTCAGGCTATTACTGCCGCTCACGAAGGTGACTGGGGAAAGATGGTTGCACTTCATGGCACCGATATTGTGCGAGTTCCGCTGGCATCTGCCACAGAGCAGCTCAAACTGGTCCCATTAGAGCGCTATAAGGAGTCAGAGATCTTCTTCGGATAATTGCGGTACGCGATTACCAAATAATTCTCTATTCTTATCCCATGAATTCTTCCCTGGATAATCTCTTCACGCCTGGGCTTGTTGCTGCCCAACAACCACAGTGGCCGGGCGGTCCAGAAGGTGCACCAATAAAAGCTGCTGTTGCCGAACTTAAATCTTTTCCACCTCTTGTCTTTGCCGGTGAATGTGATGATTTAAAGGCGCGTATCGCACTAGCTACAGAAGGAAAAGCTTTTTGGTTACAAGGCGGAGATTGCGCAGAAACTTTTGCGGCAGCAACTGCAGATTCGATCAGAAATCGCATCAAAACTATTTTGCAGATGGCCGCAGTTTTGCAGTACTACTCATCATTGCCAGTTATAAAAGTTGGTCGCATGGCGGGTCAGTTTGCCAAGCCTCGCTCCAACGATATGGAAACACGTGGCGATGTCACTCTGCCTGCCTACCGCGGGGATGCAGTTAATGATCTTGAGTTCAATGAAAAGTCGCGCACACCTGATCCCAACCGTTTAGTTCGTGTGTACAACACATCGGCTGCAACATTGAACTTGGTCCGCGCATTCACACAAGGTGGTTTTGCTGATCTACGCCAAGTGCATGAATGGAATAAGGGATTCATTCGCGATTCATCAGTGGGTGAGCGTTATGAAAAGATGGCAAGTGAAATTGGCCGTGCGCTTTCTTTTATGAAATCTGCGGGAGTAGATCCTGAATCATTTAAGTCTGTAGATTTTTTCTCAAGTCATGAAGCCTTAATTTTGGAGTACGAAAAGGCGTTAACGCGCATCGATTCTCGCACGGGAAATCCTTATGATGTATCTGGTCACTTCATTTGGATTGGCGAACGAACACGCCAATTAGATGGAGCACATGTTGATTTTGCTTCTAAGGTGCGTAACCCAATCGGTATCAAGCTTGGACCAAAGTCCACAGTCGATGACGCACTTGCTCTTATTG